>JBLHKE010000353.1:0-7934 GCA_047619485.1 Verrucomicrobiales bacterium
CAACTCAAATAGCCCGCTATCATCGCTGAAATCTGCCTTGGTGCTGGCTAAAATTCCTGCGCATCTTTGTATGACTTATTTCCTGACAACCCCTTAGCGGGGATTCGTACCGGTCGGAAAACTGGCTGGGCGCGGATGCCAGCGGAAGCACCCGATCCGTTTTTCAACATCACAACGCGTGAACATTACCGCGTCGTCGGATGGAATCAGCATGCCGTGTCGGTGGCGGCAGGCGATCTTGATGGTGATCGACAACCCGACATCGCCGTCGTGACCAAGCCGCTGCAGGGAACGCCCGCGATCCAGATCTACCTCAATGATGGCGGCTACTTCCCGGCAACAGCGTCGAGGGTGATTCCGCTTCCTGATCTGACACCGCGCCGGATTCTCATCGAGGATTTGAACGACGATGGAGTCGGCGATCTGATCGTCACCGGCGATGCCATCGTGCCGCAAACATTGGACGCGCCTCCGGGTCGCCGATCCACGCGCGGCGAGACGCAGATGGGGCAATTCCTTTCCCAATGCGGCAAATTTCGCCCCGAGCCGATCACCTTCCAATCCCCGGCGGAAGTCATCCGCGTGCGCCGGGAGGATCTCGACGGCGATGGGAAAAGGGACGTGCTGCTGTGTAGCGCGCATGGCGGGATTCACCAGGTGAACACGAAGGCGGATCGCACCGTCGTGGATCGCCTGCCGCAATTCAAATCCGAACCCTACCCCGATCTCTACTTCCGAGACTACAACGGGGATAAGCTCATCGATGTGCTGACGTCCACTGGCGAATTGTTCCTGCGAGGTGCGGGCGGTGAACTACCCGCGAAACCTGGACTGGTCCTGCAAGCGCGCGGGACTGAGTGGACCTATGCCGCGACCGGCGATTTCAATGGCGACGGGCGCTTCGACTTCGTCATGATGACGAATGACAGCCCCGCAGGCACCGCACTGGTCGATGTTTTTCTAAATACCTTAGACAGCACGACGCCGTTTTCCGCCAAACCGACCAGCAAGTTTGACATCGTCCTCGGCTCGTGGCAAAACCCGCGGTCGCGATTCGGCCTGCTGCGCTCGTCCCTGGTCGCCGCAGATTGGAATGGCGATGGCATCGACGATGTAGTTTTCGGAGCCGGCCAATCGGATCAGGCCACGATTCTCCTCGGCGCAAAATCCGGCCTAGATCACACCGCCCAAGAGACGATTCCACTCGAGTTCATGCTGCACTATGAGCACGGCATGGTAGTCGAGGATTTCAACGCCGATGGCAAGCCCGACCTCGCCTGCTTCGGCAACACGCTCGGGGCCGGCGTGGGAGGATCCAAGGGCGGTCCAACCGCGATGTTTGTGCGCTTGAGCGTTCAGTGAGCTCGTCTGAACCCGGGTCTGACGATCATCGTTCGATCAAAATTCACGACAGGATATCACGGACGTTGATGAGCAGGTCGTGTGTCTTCTTGATGCCTTCCATTTCGCCAATGTTATTGCCCTCGTATTCGATACCGACATAACCGTGGTATCCGGAATCGATTACGATCTTCATCATTTTGTAGTAGTCCGTGTAGGTGTCGTTGCCGTGCTCGTTAAAATCGTAGGACTTTGCGCTCACGGCGAAGGCGTAGGGCATGAGCTCTTCAACTCCTTTGTAGTGGTCATACACTTCGTCCTTCGAAATTCTGAAGTTACCGAAATCTGGCAGCGTGCCGCAGTTTCGGAGGTTCACTTTTCGCATCACTGAAGCTAGCCAAGCTCCGTTTGAGGAGAGCCCGCCGTGATTTTCCACGATCACATTCAGCTCGTGACCAGCGGCATAGGTGGAGAGACGCGCCAGACCATCGGCGGCGAGTTTGATTTGTTCATTGTAGTCACCTTGGGAACCTGCGTTGACGCGGATGGAGTGACACCCAAAGGCTTTCGCGACATCGATCCACTTGTAGTGATTCTCGACAGATTGAGTCCTTTTATCGTCGTCAGGATCGCCGATCATGCCCTCGTTATCGCACATGATGAGCAGCTGTTTCACCCCGTGGTCTTTGGAACGCTTGTTGAGATCGTTCATGTAAGCTTTATCGCCCACATGGGCCGCCAGGAACTGGCTGCTGTATTCGATGGCTTCGATCCCGAAGCTTTCCTTTGCGATCCTAGCAAAGTCTCGCGGATCTTTTTCGCCGCTGCGGAAGGCTTTATGCAGGGACCACTGGGCCAGCGAAATCTTGTAGGGCAGTTTCGTGCTGTGCTGGTCTGCCAGCAGTTTTCCAATGGCTGCGGGGAACGCCAAGGTCAAGCCGGCCAGGCTGCTAGTTTTCGCAAAGCTTCTTCTGTTGATGGACATGGTTATTGGTGGTGCGGTGTTAGATTTTATTGGTGGTTCGTTGCGGGCATCATCGTTTTGGCCAGTTCAGGTGTCGGTGGAGAAAATCGAAAGTGCCTTCGCTGCGCATGCTGTGCCCGCCCTGGAAATACTCGATCTCAGTACGGTCGGCGAGGCCGAACTGCGCGTAGAGCCAGCGGACTTTCGCGTATTCGTGAGCCACCCACTGGTCGCGGCTGACTCGGTCGTGGTGGCCGCGCTCGACCATGAACGGTCGCGGCAGCATCAGGTAGGTCATCTCGGCGTAGTCGAAAGTGTGGCCGAGATTCCAATACGGCATCTCCCACTCGATCGTGCGCATGAAACTGAAAGGCTGGTCGGTCGCGGCCACCTTGCGCGTCCATTGATTGAAATCGCCCGAGCAGATCGACAGCGCATACTTCTCCAGGATAGTTGGCACGCGGACGGCCGTCTCGCCGCCGTAACTCAGGCCGTAGAACGCGATGCGCTTTGCGTCGACGAAGGGCTGCGTCTCCAGCCAGCGCAGGATCTGGTCGTGCTGCGCGATGATGAACGAGAACAGCGTCGCCCTCACGGTGTTCGCCTTGCGGTCGAGCCAGCGGTAGCGGTCTTCACCGCGATAGAGGTTGTGCGGAGCGAAGGTGATGAAGCCACGCTCGGTCAGCGCCGCGGCGACGTTTTTGTATCCGCTGGTGTTGGCGTCGAGAAGGTTGCGCGGGACGCCATTGCGACCGTGCTGGCAGACGACCACCGGGCGGCGCTCGCCGGGTTGCAAATCTTTGGGCACGACCAGCAATCCCCAGGCGAATAGATCGGGAAAAACGTCGAGAACGACATCGTAGGCGGTCCACTTTGCAGTCTCGGCGACCATGCGGGTGCGGGCATTGAATGGCAGCAGTGGCTCATCGAATTTCCCCATGCCTTCATTCCAGAACTCTTGCCGGTAAGTCTTCGCTCCCTCGATGAACTTCTCCGGCGCATGCGTCGGGTGGACGCTCTCGGTGCTCCATTGATTGTCGGCCAGCTCTGGCATCACTTTGAACAGGAAGGCGTCGTCGCGGACGTGATCCGCGCGCCGCACGAGACCCTGCACGTGGGCTTCCATCTCCGCGAACAGGCGCTGATGGCGCACGCTGGGATCGAAATTCTTGCGCTGTTCCACCGGCGGTTTCTTTGGAGACGGTGCGAATTCGGCTATCCCCAACGCGCCGGCAAACGCGGTCACTGCGGTCTCAGAATATGGCCCGACCGTGGCTCCAGCCTCACCATGCACCCACACTGGTCGTTTGAATTTCGATCCTGTTTGAATTCTGCTGATCTCTTGTTGCACGCTGGCAAAGTCCGGCGTGCGCAATTCGCCTTTGTGCCCGTTCACCTCCGGCACCGGGCTGTGTTCGATCACTAGGTCCCGCGGCAGAATCAGACCCGCGAGTTCAGCATCGCCGAACTCGCGCAGGCGGCTCCAGACATTGCGATAGATTGGTTCGGCCCAGACCTGCTGGCGGGAATCGAAGTAGGCGCTGACCAACGCGGCATCGATGCGCGGATCGAGCGCGGCGGCATGAAGCGCCACGAGTCCACCTTCGACACTGCCACAGACACCGATCTTCAAATTACCCGGCTGCATCGCAAACCAATCGACCGCCGCGAGCACCATCTGCAACTCGTAACCGATGATGTGCCGGCCCATGTGAAATGCCTGACGGTAGATCCATTCGCGATGCGTTTGGTCAGATGCGAGAAGGCGCCGGTCGTCGGTTTTGAGCTTTTCTCGATTGATCGTTGCTGGGATGATGACGCTACAGCCGTTCTCCGCAAGTCGCCGCGCCACCTGCGACTGAAGCTCGATGCCCGGCGCCAGCCCGAGCAGCTGCTCAGGCGTCTGGGCCGCATCTGGCAACACGACGACGCGCGCCACCGTTTCGCCATTCGGCTGCACCAGCAATCCGCTGCCCCACAGTCCTTCGAGCACCGGCCAGCGCACTTGAAACACCCGATAGCGCGGCGTCTCGGCAACCAGCGCCGGCCAGCGATCATCGCCGAAGCGCTCCATTTGCGCAGGCAAGCGATCGTCCACCGCGCCGATGATCACACGCAAGCGTTCGCGATTCGGCATCACGGATTCTGCATAGGCCTCCGCCGAAGAAAAATCGCGATGGCTCCAAAACGCAGCGTTCTTGCTCGGTGCTTCGGCAATTTTCCGCTCGATGAATTGATGCGCGCCGTCCATCAGGCGGGTCGAGAGATCAGCCTCTTCCCACTCCAGTGGCTTCGTTCCCGAGAGCGTGGCGGGCGGATCTTCGCCTCGCACCAGGGCGACGGGCAGCAGAAGGGCGACTGAGATCAAGATGGATTTCATTGTGCAATTGCGGGTTGATTTGATTCAGCTCGCCCTTGCGAACCGAGAAATGTGGCTACAAGCCAAAGGTAGCGCCGCCGTTCGAGTAGTTAGCCAACATCGCATTTCAGTCGGATGATGGCAGCAAGCTGTGATTCTGGCAATGCAACGGTCACATCGTGTTTTGCATCCCTTGACGAGCCCTGTAGGATTGGTCGATGCGACCACCACACTCTCCGCTGCCGCTGCCGATCACCCTCGTCCAATCCGACATCGCCTGGGAAGATCCCGCCTCCAACTTCGCGCACATCCGTGATCTTCTCTCAGCGGCGCCACCCACCCCGGGCGGTATCCTTGTCCTCCCCGAGATGTTCCCCACCGGCTTCAGCTTCAATCGCGAAGCCGTCGCCAACGCCGCGAAACCTGCCCGCGACTTCCTCCACGACCTTGCAAAGGAAACTCAATGCCTCACTCTCGGCGGCGTTGCTTCCA
The DNA here is from genome assembly GCA_047619485.1 of Verrucomicrobiales bacterium. Lineage (GTDB taxonomy): Bacteria > Verrucomicrobiota > Verrucomicrobiia > Verrucomicrobiales > DEV007 > JBLHKE01. The sequence goes on from JBLHKE010000353.1 coordinate 5,157, forward strand.
CGATCGAAAGCACCAACCCCAACCCCTCCCAGCCCTGGGGCCGCAACGAGGCCTTCGCCTTCAATCCCGCAGGCACCGAACTCGTCCGCTACCGGAAGGTCCGCACCTTCTCCTACACTGAGGAAGCCAAACACTTCGAACGCGGTCGCGAAATCATCGTCTTCGAATACGCTGGCTGGAAGATCTGCCCTCTGATCTGTTACGACCTCCGCTTTCCCGAACTGTTCCGCGCCGGTCTCGATCAGGGCGCCGATCTCTTCGTCGTCATCGCCAACTGGCCCAGCGCCCGCGAGGATCACTGGGTCACCCTCCTGCGCGCCCGAGCCATCGAAAACCAGGCCTTCGTCATCGGAGTGAATCGCTCCGGCACCGATCCGAAATATAATTATTCTGGCCGTTCCCTCGCCATCGATCCACATGGCGCGGTTCTCGCCGACGCCGGCAACGCCCCCGGCGCCCACCATCTCACTCTCGATCGCGAAGCCCTCCTCTCCTGGCGTTCTGAATTCCCTGCCTGGCGCGACAGCATCCCCCCAACCGAACTCAACCCACCGACACCCTGACTCGATGTGCCGCGACCAACCTTCTCGTCCTTGTTTGCGATTTCTTTGGCGGATTCCACAATTATCCGGCTGGTACCTTTCTTTTTTACCGAGCTCGAAAGCAGCAACGAAGACAGCTGGGATTTTATCAAGCTCCAGCCCGCATGAGGTTTTCGGAGGTGCCCTGGAGTGAGGGAAACTATCGAGAGGAGTTTCGCCTGTTCCTTTACACTTGGGGCGTATCGATGGCCAGAGGGCGGTCGAGTTCGCGCTTGCAGATGACTCGCCGGTGCGGATCGCCCCCGGCGCTCGCAGCGCGATGGCCGGCTGGGCTCTCGCCGTAGCGAGGGATTGGGTCGAGGGGCTGGAGCAAGGCAATCGCAGGAACGCGATGGTCTACGGACTGCTCGATGGTTGGTCGCAGACCGACCTCGGCGCGGCCGCGGCATACACAGAAAATCAACCGCGCAGCAACACGCCTACTGAGATGATCGATCTTCTACTGTCTCGCTATTTGCAACGCGGAGGAACCGGGGCGGCGCGAACTTGGTTCGACGGCATTTTGGGGGAAGGTCACAACGACACCTACCAGCGACGGGCGTTTCTGCGAGTCGCCCAGGAGATGGCAACGGTAGACCCGTCCGCGGCAGCCCAGTGGATTACGGATCACAGCGGTGAAAATTACGCGGGGGGAGATGTCGTGAGTTCCGTCGTCCAGACTTGGGCTAAAAATGATCCGACGGCGACTCTCTCGTGGATCCTCGGCCAGCCAGGCAACGAACAGAATGGGCGCATCGGATTGGCGATCGCCGAATGGACGAAGAGCGATCCCCTTGCCGCGTCAGATTGGCTCAACGAGCGCGGCGAAGAATCCTACTACGACGGCGCCGCAAGATTGCTCGCCCAAAACCTGTCGCGCGAGGACCCCAATTGGGCGATGCGGTGGGCAGACAGCATTGTTGACGAAGAGCAGCGATCCGCCACGATCGATGAGGTTGGGGCACGATGGCTGCGGGCGGATGCCGACACGGCGACCGCTGGACTGCTTGCACGCGGTCTGTCAGAGGAGAAGATCGAGGCGATGAAAAAACGCGGCGAGAATGTCTGGCATATGAGTGGTCTCACGTTCGAGGGTTTCCGTAGTTCGGATACGCCCATCATTCTCAAGGGCGGCGCACAGCTTGGATGGAGGCCCGCTGAAGATCGAGCTGATTACCGGCGCAGAGTAGCGCGCGAGCTTTTTGTGCCAAGTGGAAATCGTTTACGGCGTTACGGCCGATCATCGTCGGAAAGAGGCCTCGATGGGCGCCAAGTTCGGGGCGTTAGTCGTCGTCAGGGAAGAACGGAAGCAATTTCCTCGCAATCAATTGGTTTACATCGGCTCGCGCATAGGTTGAGATAGCGCCTGTGAAGAGATCATGCCGTTTCTCGCCCTTGCTTGGGATTGTCCTCGCGTTGCTCATCGGAGCCGCTTGCTCCCTCGCGGCAGCGCAGCCGTCCATCGAAGGCTATCCGGGAAAGCGCAGTTACGTAGCTGGTGAAGAGCTCACGTTTCATATCTCGACCGATGTCGAACAGTTCGATGTCGAAATCGCCCGGATCGGTTCGGAGCGAAAAGTGGTTTGGCGCAAGCAGGGGGTCGCGGGGAAAAAGCATCCCGTCCCGGCACACGCGAGCTCGCACGGCTGTGATTGGCCAGCCGCGTTTTCGCTCAAGGTGCCGGAGTCTTGGCCGAGCGGATGCTACGAGGCATGGACGCAATCTGGCAATGTTAGGGGCAATCGTATGTTTTTCGTCGTCCGCTCACCCAGTCCCGGGCGCGACACCAAGATCCTGCTGCAGCTCTCGACCAACACCTACAATGCCTACAACGGCTGGGGTGGATTCAGCCTCTACACGTATTGGGGACCGACAAATTGGGACAAGAAGCACGCTCCCGGCGACGAGCTCGGCCGACGCGTCACGTTCCAGCGGCCGTTCGGTGGAATCGATCGCAACTGGGAGCTCCCGTTCATCCAATGGGCTGAGAACAACGGCTACCTGATCGACTACGCAATCAACAGCGACCTCGAGTTTCACCCGGAGCTGCTCGATCACTACCAACTGGTTCTCAGTGTCGGGCATGACGAATACTGGTCGGCGCCGATGCGCGATCATCTCGAGGCCTTCATCGCGCGCGGAGGCAACGTCGCGTTCTTCAGCGGCAATGTATGCTGCTGGCAAGTGCGTTCGGAAG
>JBLHKE010000354.1:0-7907 GCA_047619485.1 Verrucomicrobiales bacterium
CCGGCTTCAAAAATCTGGCATTGTCAGCCACGCAGAAACAGAGGAATAACAGGAAAGCAGCATCCGGTATTCCTCTTGGCTCATTGAACGGCGAAGCGATCATCTACCGGAATTTCATTCAGGGAGCTGGATCACGTGCGATCGGCGTCGGCTACCCCGGCGGAGCAAACATCGCTTACGACGCGGATCAATGCCGGGTCGCGCTCGTGTGGCAGGGCGCGTTCATCGATGCGGCCCGCCACTGGAACGGTCGCGGCCAAGGTTTTCAGCCGCCGCTAGGCTACAACCTCGTCGCGCTGCCCGAGGGGACACCGCTGGCAAAGCTCGCCACCCCCGATGCCCCGTGGCCAGACGACGCACGCAAGAGTAGCAAGCGCCAGCCCGACAACGGCTACCGCTTCGCAGGTTACGAGCTCATCGGCGATGCACGGCTACCAGAGTTCCGTTTTCGTTATCAAGAAACAGCCGTTACCGACCTGTTCGAGCCAAGCGGCAAGAGGAAAGGCAGCCACGCAGACTTGTCCAGAAAGATTACCATACGCGGCAAGCTCGACGGCACCCACTACTTTCGCGCCGCCGTCGGCAAATCGATCAAACGCTCTGGTAGTGGCGAATTCACCATCGATGACAAGATCGGCATCACCCTCGGTTCATCCAGCGGCGCACAGCCGATCCTACGCGAATCCGGCGGAAGCTGGGAACTCATCATCCCGATTGCACCAACTGACAAACCAATCCAGATCGAGCAGACGATTTCTTGGAACTAGCGCCCACCTCAATCCCGACTCATCTATCATGAAGACCCTAACATTCATCCTAAGCCTCGCGCTCACTCTCCCGCTCATCTCTCAGGAGGTAGCCAAGGAGGAGGACTACTATACCATCACCCAACTCGCGCCGCCTGAGGGAGTGGTGCTCGAGGCGGGATCGATCGAAATGATGCCCGGCGAACTCGTCGCGGTCTCGAGCCGGCGCGGTGAGATCTACACCATTACCAACGCGTTCAAGGACTCGGCTGCCGCCCCCGACTGGAAACTCTACGCACAGGGGCTGCACGAAGTTCTCGGGCTCTCCTTCGCCAACGGCCACCTCTACGCGACCCAGCGCCCCGAGATCACCCGGCTCGAAGACATCGACAACGACCGCCGCGCGGACGTGTTCCACACGCTCAGTTCCGACTGGGGGATCAACGGCGATTACCACGAATACATCTTTGGATCCCGCCCTGATAAAGAGGGCAATTTGTGGGCGGTGCTATGCCTCACCGGCTCCGGCGGCGCCTCCTCCGACTTCCGTGGCTGGTGCGTGCGGATCACGCCAGATGGCAAAATGATCCCGACATGCAGCGGCGTGCGCTCACCTGGCGGGATCGGCGAGAACCACCTCGGCGACATGTTCTACTGCGACAACCAGGGACCGTGGAACGGCTCCAGTTCGCTCAAACACTTGAAGCCCGGCGGCTTTGTCGGCAACCCGACCGGTAACAAATACTACGAACTCACCGACGAGATCGGACCGCGCCCGCCCGATCCGAAAAGCGGCAGCCGCATGGCGATCGAGCGCGATCGCATCCCCGAGCTCGTGCCACCGGCCTGCGTCCTGCCCCACGGCGCGATGGGGCAATCTCCAGCCGGTATCGCCTGCGACGTCAGCGGCGGGAAATTCGGCCCGTTCCAGAACCAGCTATTCATCGCTGAGCAGACCAAGTCGTGCATCCAGCGCGTTTTCTTGGAAAAAGTGAACGGGGTCTACCAGGGCGCATGCTTCCCGTTCCGCAGCGGCTTCGGCTCTGGCAATGTCAGCGTGCGTTTCGCGCCGGATGGATCGCTATTCACCGGCGGCACCAACCGCGGCTGGGGCTCAGTCGGAAGAAACAACTTCGCCCTCGAACGTCTCGACTGGACCGGCGAGCTACCGTTCGAGATCCACGAGATGCGTGCGGCACCGGATGGCTTCACCCTAACCTTCACCCAAGAAATCGACGTAGCCACCGCAAGCGACCTAGCATCCTACACGATGGATTGCTACACCTACATCTACCAGTCGAGCTACGGCAGCCCGGTGGTCGACAAGACCAAACCCACCGTCAAGAGCGCGAAAGTTTCCTCAGACAAAAAATCCGTCCACCTAGTCATCGACGGCATCGTAAAAGGCAACGTCCACGAGCTGAAGCTCCCCGGAGTAAAGAACAACAAAGGCGAGCTCCTGCTGCACCCGATCGGTTACTACACGCTCAACGAGATCCCGAGCGAGTAGCCGCGCTAGAAGCATCACCACTGCACTCGCCCACTTGGCGGCTACATCATGATTGCCGCAGGCGAGCCAGAGCTAGAAGACGCGAAGACATGACCTGGGATCTAATCACCATCGGTGGTGGCGCCGCCGGATTTTTCGGCTCCATCACCCACGCTGAAAACGGTGGTGGGAAAACACTGATCCTCGAAAAGACATCAAATCTCCTCGGGAAGGTTAAGATCTCCGGCGGTGGGCGCTGCAACGTTACCCACGATTGTCACGACCCGAAGGAGCTCAGCACCCGCTACCCGCGCGGCAGCCGATCCCTCATTGGGCCGCTCAACCGCTGGGGTGTGAGCGACACCGTCGACTGGTTCACCGCCCACGGTGTCGAGCTGAAAACCGAGCCCGACGGACGGATGTTCCCAACCACCGACAGCTCACAGACGATCATCGATTGCCTCAGTTCCGCCGCCTACTCCGCCGGCGTGAAGATCCGCACCAAGTGCGGGGTAAAATCCATCACGCGAGGCGATCACTTCTCCGTCGAAACCGACAGCGGCGAGATCCTGCACGCCCGCCACATCCTGTTGGCCACCGGCGGCACCCGCTCGATCGCCGGGGCACGCCTCGCCCAGCAGCTCGGCCACGAACTCGAACCCGCCGTGCCATCGCTGTTCACGTTCAAGATCCGCGACCCACGCCTTGAGGGTCTCCCCGGTATTGCCGTCCCGCAAACCAAGTGCAAAGTTCCCGGCACGAACCTCGCATCCGACGGCCCGCTGCTCATCACCCACTGGGGCGTCAGCGGTCCGGGCATCCTAAAGCTCTCCGCCTGGGGCGCACGCGAACTCGCGGAGGCCGATTACCGCTTCACCCTCGAGGTCGACTGGCTGCCTGGCCGCGACGCCAGCACAGAGCTCAAACGGTTCCGCGAATCCGCAGGCAAGCGACAGGTCGGCGCGCGTTCCGCCTTCGCAGACATCCCCAAACGCCTCTGGTCGCGCCTCGTCGCCTGCGTCGGCATCGCGACGGAACAGACCTGGGCTCGACTGACGAAGGTCGAACGATCAGCACTGGCGGAACAGCTCAATCGCAGCCAGTTCGCTGTCGACGGCAAAAGCATGAATAAGGAAGAATTCGTCACCTGCGGCGGCGTCCGCCTGCGCGACATCGACCTGAAGACGATGGAGAGCAAACTCTGTCCCGACCTACACTTCGCCGGCGAGGTCATGGACGTCGACGGCATCACCGGCGGATTCAATTTTCAAAACGCCTGGACTAGCGGACGGCTCGCAGGTCAGGCGATCGCAAGCAAGCGATCGAGGCTTTGATCATCCCCGACCATTCTCAGGCAGCGCCCAGAAATCTCGCCAACGCCTCGAGCCGCTTCGCCGTCTCACGCTTCAGTGCCCAGAGCATCACCGGCTCGAGCAACCATCCCAAGACGCGCGGCTTCGCCTCAAACCGGAATTGGTAAGTCGCAGTCGACCCCGCCCCATTGTCCTCGTGCCGGATCGACGCGGCGAATTGGGTGAAGAAAGGCGGATGGTTGATCAATTTCACCGCGGCGATCACTCCCCGATTAAAGGTCACATAACGGGTCTCCATCCCGATGAGGCCGAAAAACGGCTTCCCGACGCACAGTGACGTCGCCCCTTGCTCGGCCACGCTGCAACCACGCGTCAGACGCGCCTCTTTCAACAGCGTATCCCACTCGAGGCGCCTTCCGTAGTCGTGCAACAAGGTGAAAACCTCATCAGCAGTCGCCGGCATCTGTCTTCGGACGGTTGTTCCACGCATCAGTTTCGACTGAGATCTACCCCAAGGAGAATTCGATTTTGAGATCGAATCTACGCCTATAGCCCCTCGTAGATCCGCGCCAGTGAGAGAATCGCGTAGCTGGTCACGAGCACAGGATCTTTCTCCCACCAGCGACCGTTCTCGTTGATCCAAGAACCATCTTGCTCCTGCTCGTTGAGAAATTTCTTCGTTAACATCACCCGCCAGTCGATCTTTTTCCCATCCTTCGTGGTGATCTGATCGATGCCAGCGACGCTCAAACCCTTCGCCATCGTGTGGAAGTAGTAATAGAGCCCCTGCTGCCCCATCCCAGGATTTTCCTCGACCGTGAAATTTTTCTCCAACCAATTGAGGCAGGCCGCGACGCGGGGATCATCTGGCTTTAGATCTGCGTAGATGAAACTCAACAACCCGGCATAGCTCATGCTGCCATAGGATCGCAGCAATACCTTGCCGCTGTTCGCGATCTCCTCCTCGGACATGCTCTTGCCAGGAAAGTAGACAAAGCCGCCCTTGTCCTTCGGATCTTTGCTAACCCAGTCCTCCTGGTTGGTCTCCGGGTTGTGCTGGCAGTTCTGGATAAAGTTGATCGCAGCCTCCCAGTCGAGGTCGATTTCGTCGGGCTGCTCTGCAATCATCGACTTCGTCGCCGCCAGCGCCTCGAGAGCGAAATAGGTGTTCGACAGATCCGGGTGCGAATAGCTCGATCCGTAGCCGACGCCACCGTCGAACACGTTGTCCGGGTCGCCCTTCTTGTCGTAGTCGCTTTGCTGGTTAACCAGAAATTTGCGCGCGCGCAGGATGATTGACTGGTACTTAGCATCCTCAGACGCTAGCATCGCCATCATCGACAGCGAGGTGTTGTAAGAACCGAGCCCCTTGCCGTAGATACCGCCGTCGAGACGCACGCTCTTGACCAGGTGCTCCAGCCCTGCACGTGCCTCTTTCGAGACTGGTTCGCCCTCTTCACGGTTCGGATCGAGTAGTAGCGCCGTCGTCGGCAACGCGGTCAGCGCGGGAAATTCCTTCTCACCCCACATGCCGTTCTCGTCTTGCTTCGAGAGGAGAAACTTCACGCCGCGCGAGATCGAGCGCTCGATCTCTTTCTTCAGCGAAAGGTTTTCGTTGGGCACGATCTGGCGAGCATCTCGCTGCGCAAAGGAGGAGACGGTTCCGATCGCAAGGCTCGCGACCACGATGTTTAAGATAGAGGTTTTCATCACTCGTGATTACTTCGATGGTTGGGGTTCAGTTTTCGGTTTTAATTCTTTCGCTGGTTCTTTCCAGCCAGCACTCGGCTTCTCATCCGGTAGCGGCTTCAGAGACACTTCCACCTTGGTTCCGATCGGCGGCACCACGCCATCCCTCGGGAACCAGATGTCATCGTTGTCACTCTCTGGCTGGAACGAGTTGAACATCGCGCCGGAGTAGCGGTAGATCGCAGCGAATGCGCCCTCGCCCTCAGCGATGAACCTCCCCTCCCACAGACCTGACCCGGTATAGGTAAAACGCCCGGCGGGCATTTCCGAACGCTCCTCACCCTCCTCACCTTGACGATGCTCGATCCAGTCTGAGAGCGGCACCGTTTTTTTCTTGCCATCCTCGTCTTTGGTCGTGATGTAAAATTCGACGCGCCCCTTGCCGTCATCCTGCATCGGCTTGCTGACTTCTCCGTTCTCGTCGTACTCCGCCCAGATATCGCGCTGCGAGTCCTTGTAGCGCAACAGCTTCATCACGATTTGAAGATCGATCGGACGGATCTCGGTCGCGAGCAGGCTCTCGTGCACCTTACCAATAAGCGCATGGACGATCGCATACTCCAGAACGACCTCGTCTTGGATCACCTCTGCCGCGAACCGGATCTCGCGGGTCTTCTTGTTAAAAAAAATATCACCAAAGCGGTACTCGTCGCCCTCAATTTTCACGGGTCGTTTTACCTGCTCTTTTTTGTTCTCCTCTTGGGCAAAAACCCCGCCGAGCAGTAGGCTGTAACAGAGGAGTAGACGTGGAATAAGCTGTTGCATCGTTCTGAACCATCCACTTCGGGCACGCATTGTTCAACGCAATTATTCCGGACAAAAACTGCCCGCCGCTAGGTCAATGCATGCCCAGCAAGTCCAAGAACGACTATTACCGCACCACCCCGTCGCTGCGCACTAGGTATTTATAGGAAGTCAGTTCCCGCAAGGCCATCGGTCCACGTGCATGGAGTTTGTCAGTACTGATCCCGATCTCCGCACCGAAACCAAACTCTTCGCCATCGCTGAAGCGGGTTGACGTGTTCCAAAGCACCACGGCCGAGTCAACGTCCGCGAGGAAAGTATCCGCAGCAGCCTCGTCGGCGGTCACGATGCAATCACTGTGGTGCGAACCAAACTCGTTGATGTGGGCAACCGCTGCATCCAAGTCATCCACCACCTTCACCGCCAGAATCAAATCCAGATATTCCGTTGTCCAATCCGCGGCGATCGCCGCCACGACTCCGTCGCCTAAGATTTCCGCTGCGGCCTCATCAGCACGCAACTCGACGCCCTTGGCTCTCAGTGCTGCTCCGGCCTGCGGTAAAAATTTCTCCGCCACCGCGCGATCCACCAACAATGTTTCCATCGCGTTGCACACACTCGGCTTGTGCGTCTTCGCGTTGACCGCGATATCCACTGCCATTTTCAGATCGGCCGCGCTGTGGACATAGGTGTGGCAGATGCCATCGTAGTGCTTGATCACCGGCATGCGCGCCATCGAGACCACCGCCTCGATCAGTCCAGCACCACCACGTGGGATGATCAGGTCCAGAAATTGATCCATCTCGGCGAGATGCTTCACGCTCTCGCGCTCGGTGAAGGGGATCAGTTGCACGCTGTGCGCCGGCAAGCCTGCCTTCTCGCCGCCCGACTGCAGCGCCGCCGCGATCGCCGTGTTCGAGTGGATCGCCTCCTTGCCGCCACGCAAGATCGTCGCGTTGCCGGTTTTAAAACAGAGAACTGCGGCATCGCTGGTCACGTTCGGCCGCGATTCGAAAATAATTCCGATCACCCCGATCGGCACCCGCACCTGCTGGATGTTCAAACCCTTAGGCCGATCCCAGTCAGCCAAAACCTCACCCACCGGATCCGGCAAGGCGGCCACCTGCCGGACGCCATCCGCCACCGCCGCGAGGCGATCGTGATCAAGTAGCAACCGGTCGACCATCGCAGCGGTCAGGCCGTCCGCTTCGGCAGCGGTGATATCTTTGGCATTCGCATCCAGGATCGTGCTCTCGTCAGCGAGCAAACCGTCCGCCATCGCTAGCAGTATCGAGTTTTTCTGCTCCGACGAAAGCTTTGCCAAGCCACGTGAAGCCGCCAGCGCCTGGCGCCCCATCTGGTGAATTTCTTGTTTGATGTCCATCGGTCGATCGAATGTCTGCACCCACATTGCAACGGACCAGCACGAAGGAAAGCCGAAAAATCTGCCTGCGGCACTGGACTGCGATCGAAGTATTTCGCGTTTTTTGCAAATCGCCGATCCAAGACGCGTTCCCCTCACCTAGACACGTCCCATCACTAACTTAACCAATATCAACACGATGAAAATACTGAGAAGCTCGCTCGCCTTCTGCTTGATGCAGATTCCCCTCATTCTCCATGCGGCACCGCCCTGGGGAGCGCCCTACGGCCAGCCCGGCATCGCCTCCATGACCTGCACCGCCCGCACATCTTACCCTGCCGCCAGCGCCTATGTCTTCGGTATGATGGATCTCAATGGACCACCGGCAGCCTTCTACGGCCCGAGCGGGGCATCTTCACCGATGTGGATCCCGCCGATGCACCACGAACCATCGTGGACCGCAGAGAATCTCGGTAACATCTACGGCACCGAGTATGACGACG
>JBLHKE010000355.1:0-7900 GCA_047619485.1 Verrucomicrobiales bacterium
CAGATGGTGAGACCATCGAGATCGGTGGCATTGAGATCGAGGCGATCGACACACCGGGACACGCCTTTCACCACCACGCCTTCGCCATCGGCGACCGCTGTTTCAGCGGTGACGTGGCCGGCGCGCGCCTGCCCGGAAGTGCTTACACCTCGGTGACATCTGCCCCGCCACAGTTCCATCTCAGCTCCTACCTAGCATCGATCGATCGCCTGCTCGCGCGGAATTTTTCTCACCTGCACCTGACCCATTTCGGCGCGGTGGACGACGTACAAGCCCATCTCGACAGCTATCGCCAGTCAGTGATCGGTGCCGCGGGAGTCGTCAAGGCGTTCATCGATGCGGGCGAAAATCCGGAGTCGATCCGCGTCGCCTACGAGGCCTTCCAATTAGAACAAGCCTTCAAGGCCGAGCTGCCCCGCAACCTTTGGGACACCTACCAGCTAGCCAATGGCACCGGCATGTCAGCCGATGGCCTGCGGATGTACTGGGAGCGCGAAGCGAAGGATTAGGACAGCAGCGGGCTGACCTTCACCTCCTCGGCAAGCTCGCGGCTGATAGCCATGCGCGTCCCGCACACCGAGCAGATCAGGTTGCGCCCATCCGACAGCTTCCTCACCTGGAGCGATTCACAAAACCCCATGTCGCGCAGCCGTTCACAGTGCGGACCATCCACAACCCGGATCGTGAAGTCGCGCCCGACTCCAGCTTCGCTCAACGTCAGTGATGAGTTTACGTCGCAGGCAGGCACACTTGAGAGGGGCATAACCGGTTTTTAGAAAAGTGGTGAAGACGCCGGGTGACAACGACGTGATCCCAAGATCCACACCCCCGAGCGGATCAGAAATCGCCTAGTCGCCGTTGCTTCACCTGGCGCCCTTCCCATGGTAAACTGAGACAGAGAATGCCCACAGCTGGCCGGGATCTGGATGAGATTTTTCAAGAGTTTTACTTAGTTAAAGGCTCCGATAGGTATTATGGATGTCAAGGTCTATAATACCAGATTGACTCTATCTTAGTTATTTACTGCCACGACTGCCGATGATCTCACAAACTTCTGAATACGCCCTCAGGGCGATCGTTTTCCTTGGCAACGAGGGCGTTCCACGGACGGGCGCGCAGATCTCGGAGGCTACCAAGGCTCCCTCCGACTACCTATCGAAGGTGATGCGCCGCCTAGTCCGCAGTGGGATCGTCAGCTCCCAGCGCGGCCCTCAGGGCGGATTTTCTCTGCTGCGCCCGCCGATTCAACTGACTATCCTCGACATCGTCAACGCGGTCGATCCACTCAAGCGCATCCACGAGTGCCCGCTCGGCAACAAGGCGCACGGAGTCAACCTCTGCACTCTCCACCGCACGATCGACAACACCATCGCGGAGGCTGAGGAGACGCTGCGCAGCGTCACGGTCGACCAGATCCTCGGTGAGGAGGAGGGCGCACGCACCTGCCCGTTCCCGATCCCCTGCGGCGGGCGCACTTCTGGGGAACACCACGCACAAGTTTAGGCCGAGTGGGTCGCTGTCGAGTTGACCCCGTTCGCTGGGGAAGTAACCTTCACCCTAGCCGAAACACCAGCCCACCCAACGCCGTCATCCCACCGTCCGAGCACTCCCAATCCGAAACCCGTTGTCCGAGCCTTTTGCTCCTGTTCGCAGGGCTCGTCATCTGTCTGTCCGCGTGTAGCAAAAAAGATAGCAGAAACGTAGAAGAAGCGTCTGCGGAGGAACCGCCGCCGACCAGCCAGCGCGCCCAGCCCGTGCACGACGCGACCTTCGTCGGTTCGAAGAGTTGTGCCGAGTGCCACGCGGACGAGAGCAAGGAATGGCATGGCAGCGATCACCATCTCGCGATGCAAAAAGCAGACGAGGAGAGCGTGCTTGGCAATTTTGACGATGTCACGTTTTCGCACTTCGGAGTGGAGAGCAAGTTCCGTAAAGAGGACGGCAAGTTCTTTGTTAAAACACCCAATAGCGAGGGTGTGCCAACCGATTACCCGATCGAATACACCTTCGGCCACTACCCGCTGCAACAATACTTGATCGCCTTCCCCGGTGGCCGCTACCAGGCACTCAGCGTCTGCTGGGACTCGCGTCCTAAGGCCGAGGGCGGGCAGCGCTGGTTCCACCTCTACCCGGAAGAAAAGGTTCCACACGACGACATCCTCCACTGGACCCGGCAGCACTTTAACTGGAACTACATGTGCGCCGACTGCCACTCCACCGACCTCAAGAAGAACTACGACCTCGCCAGCAATTCCTACAACACGACTTGGGCTGAGATCAATGTAAGTTGCGAGGCCTGCCACGGCCCTGGGTCAGAGCACCTAGCTTGGGCGAAAGATCCCGAGGCCTACAAGGGATCGCGCCCAAAATCATCCGGCCTCACCGTCGTCCTAAAAGAACCGCAGGACGGCGGGTGGACGATCGACCCGATCACCCTCAAGCCCTCGCGCACCAAACCGCTCGAATCGAATGTGCAGATCGAAACCTGTGCCCGCTGCCACGCGCGCCGCCGACCACTGGAGGATGACTTCCACCACGGGCAAAAATTTCTCGATACCCACAACCTCTCGGTGTTGGAGGACATGCTCTACCACCCCGACGGCCAGATCAACGAGGAGGTCTACGTCCACGGTTCCTTCGTGCAGAGCAAGATGTTCCACAAGGGTGTGCGCTGCACCGACTGCCACAACCCGCACACGCTCAAACTGCGCGCCCCAGGCAACGCCCTGTGCGCCCAGTGCCATGTGCCGGCCAAATACGACTCGCCGACCCACCACCACCACGAACTCGGTTCGACTGGCGCCAGCTGCGTCGATTGCCACATGCCGGAGAAGCACTACATGGTGGTCGACCCGCGACGCGACCACAGTATCCGCATCCCACGGCCGGATCTCTCGGTCAAACTCGGCACCCCGAACGCCTGCAATCAGTGCCACCAGGATCAAGACCCCAAATGGGCAGCGGAGGCGCTAGCGAAGTGGCTCAAGGAGGACGGCAAACCCGTTCTCCCCGAACACTATGGGGAAAGCATCGCCGCGGGCCGCGCCGGCATCCCTGGTGCTGAGACCAAATTGATCGATCTCGCCGCCAACACCGACCAGCCGGCGATCGCGCGAGCCACCGCGCTCGGCCTGCTAGCACAACGTCCGAGCCAGTCTGGCATGCAGGCGATCATCGCCGCCCTCGCCGATCCCGATGCGCTCGTCCGCACCAGTGCCCTGCCGCCCCTCGAGGCGATCGATCCCAGCCAGCGCATCCAATTCGCGGTCACCCTGCTCTCCGACCCGATCCGCTCGGTGCGCATCGAAGCCGCACGTGTGCTCGCCGCCGGACACGTCACTTTGCGCGCCGGCCCCGAGGCCGCCGCCTTCGACAGCGCCCTAGCGGAATACGAGCACTCGCTCGATGCGCTTGCTGACCGGCCAGGTTCGCACATGGGCTACGGCCTGTTACACACCGCGCTCGGCGATCAGGCCGCCGCCGAAAAATCCTACCGCGACGCGTTTCAGGTCGACCCGCAGCACATCGAATCGCGCATTAACCTGGCGGAGTTGATCTACCAACAAGGACGGGTCGCAGAGGCCGGCTCCCTGCTGCAACAATGCGTCCAGATCGCCCCCCAGCATGGTATCTCCCACGAGGCGCTCGGCCGCCACCAGGTGCGCATCAAAGATTACGACGCGGCGCTCGTCTCGCTGGCCGAAGCCACCCGCCTGATGCCCGACAACGCACACATCCACTATTTTTACGGGGTAGCATTGAACCAGCTCAGCAAGTTCGAACAGGCGCTGGTGCCCCTAACAAGAGCACACCAACTCGCCCCGCAGAACCCCGAATACCTCATCGGCCTCGCCACCATTTGCCGCGATCATTCGGAGTGGGATCTCGCGCTCAGCTACGCGCAGAAATTGCTCGCCATCGATCCGCGCTACACCGAGGTCTACCAGTCGATCGAAGCACAGAGCCGCGCCCAGAAAAAATAGAAAATGGACATCGATATCAGCCAACTCCGCCGCAACTACACCCAGGACGGGCTCAGCCGCAAAGACCTGCGTGAGGATCCGTTCGCGCAGTTCAAGTTGTGGTTCGGCCAGGCAGTCGAGGCCCAGCTCCTCGAGCCCAACGCCATGACGCTCGCCACCTCCACCTCCGGGGGACACCCGACCCAGCGCACCGTGCTGCTGAAAAATTTCGATGAGCGCGGTTTTGTTTTCTTCACCAACTACGGCAGCAAGAAAGCGCAACAGATCGAAGATCACCCGCGCGTCTCGATCCTATTCCCGTGGATCGCGCTAGAGCGGCAGGTGATCGTCACCGGCACCGCACACAAGATCCCACGCGCGGAGACGCTCAAGTATTTCCTCACTCGCCCGCTTGAGAGCCAGCTCGGCGCGTGGGCATCGACCCAGAGCGGCGTGATCTCATCGAAGAAGGTGCTGCAGATGAAGTTCGCGGAAGTGAAGGCGAAATTCAAAGATGGCAAGGTGCCACTGCCGTCCGCCTGGGGCGGCTACTGCGTCACCCCGCTAAGCATCGAGTTCTGGCAGGGCGGTGCCGGCCGCCTGCACGACCGATTCCTCTACTCTCGCGAGTCCGGCGAGGATGATGAGTGGAAAATTGAACGCCTCGCCCCCTAGCTCGTCAGGCTTTTAAGCTGGATCGTAGCGTAGCCTTTAGGTTGCGTCCGCCGAAGCGCTACCATTTACTGATGGCCAGTGCGCGGACGGAATCCAAGGGCGTCTGGCGTGTCGTCGAGAGCGCTGGCCATGAGAAAACAGAACCGTCTTGGCGGTCGCAGGCTAGAACCTACGCTACGGCGATAGGCGTTCCTTTCCTGAAAAGCATCGGGGCTAGGAACCACGCCAGAATCCCGGTTGAATCCCGCGGCCAGCGTGGGACGGTGACACCCCGATCAACCGATGCCCACTGCCGAAGAGAGCGAACTGCGTTCCCACTTCCCGATCCTCTCCCAAGAGGTCAATGGGAAGCCGCTAGTGTACCTCGACAACGGCGCGACCACGCAGAAGCCAAAGGCGGTGATCGAACGCCTGAGTCAATTTTTCAGCCACGAGAACGCCAACATCCACCGCGGCGTCCACTACCTGAGCATGCAGGCGAGCGACGCCTACGATCAGGCGCGTTCGAGTGTCGCCAATTTTATCAACGCACAGCACGATGACGAGATCGTCTTCGTTCGCGGTACCACGGAGGCCATCAACCTGGTCGCCCGCAGCTTCGGCGTCCCAGCACTCGGGGAGGGTGATGAGATCCTAGTCACGGTGATGGAACACCACGCCAACATCGTCCCGTGGCAACTGGTCGCTGAGGAGTGCGGTGCGAAGGTCGTCGTTGCGCCGATCGACGATCGCGGCGAGCTGATCGTCGAGGCGTTTGAGAAGCTGCTCAGTGAGCGCACCAAGATCGTCGCCGTGATGCACGCCTCCAACGTCCTTGGGACGATCAACCCGGTCCGACAGCTGGTCGATCAGGCACACGCGCGCGGCGTGCCAGTGCTCGTTGATGGCGCCCAGGCGGTCGCCCATTTCCCAGTCGACGTACAAGAACTCGGCTGCGATTTCTACGTTTTCTCCGGACACAAAATGTTTGCTCCAGACGGCATTGGCGTCCTCTACGGACGGCGCGAACATCTGCGTGACATGCGCCCCTACCACGGTGGCGGCGACATGATCGAGCAGGTGAGTTTCGGAGGGACGACCTTCCGCCAGCCGCCCGAGCGATTCGAGGCCGGTACACCAAATATCAGCGGGGCGATCGGGCTGGCCGCAGCGATCGATTTTCTCAACGCCATCGGCTGGGAACGATTGCACGCGCAGGAGACGAAGTTGCTAAAGTATGCAACTGAGGTTCTCGGGAAGCTACCGGGACTGAGTATTACCGGCACGTCCGACGACAAGGTCGGTGTGATCTCATTCCTGCTCGGCGATATCCACCCACACGACATCGGAACGATTCTCGACACGCGCGGGATCGCGGTGCGCGCCGGCCACCACTGCGCCCAGCCACTGATGGAGCGGCTCGGCGTCAATGGTACCACCCGCGCCTCTTTCGCCTTCTACAACACCCTCGAGGAGGTCGACCAACTCGCGGAGGCACTCGATCACGTCAACCGTCTCTTCAAAGCCTAGCCGATGAACAGCGAACTCGAAGACCTCTACCAGGAGATCATTCTCGATCACAACCGCCGGCCGAGAAACGACGGCGAACTGGATCCCTGCACGCACCGCGCCGAGGGGTTCAATCCCCTCTGTGGCGACAAACTCACCGTCTACCTGCGCAAGCCAGGGGAGCAAATCGACGAGATCGCCTGCGACTGCCAGGGCTGTGCGATCTCGCGGGCATCGGCTTCGATCATGACCACCATGATCAAAGGCAAGGCGCCGTCCGAGATTGAAAAAGTGGTCAAGGGAGCGCTCGACCTGCTCACCGCGGACGAAGAACCAGAGATAGACCTCGCAGTCCAAGGCGACCTCGCCGCATTGATCGGCGTGCGCAAATTCCCCGCACGGATCAAGTGCGCCACCCTCGCGTGGCACGCGCTCCAGGAGGCACTCCACGGCGGCGAACAGGCGAGTTCAGAATAGGACTATTCTCACTTGGGCTACCTCTAACCGGCCAGCCACATCGCCAGTCACTAACTGGGAAAGAGACCGGCTCACGTCACACTCTATCTTGCGCGACCTTCCGGTGAGCGATCCCACCACCGCTCGGGGCACTCATCCACTTTGACTCTTCGACGACATCGTCGCCCTCAGTCACGCCCTTGAATCTCGCCTTGGCAAAATCGAGCACAGAGACTCCCTTGAGTTCCTCAGCACCAACCAGCACGACGTGATGCGAGTGCGTCTTAGCGACGTCGGTCGACAGAACTCCAATGCAGCCGTCATAGGCGCCTCGATGCACCTTCCAATCGGCTAGCACAATCAACTCAGATTCCCCGTCGGTGAGCAGGTAGCGAGTGCCTCCCGACTGCGGCGCCTTCTCCACTTTCGCATCCGCCTTCTTCTTCTCCTCCTCATCCGCATGGAGCAAAGGAAAACAGAGCCAAAAAGTGACGAAAATACTTACACGTAGCATGCGAGGATGGTCAAAGGCATGCCCGCCGATGTAAAGCAGAGCACTCCCGCCACGCATCTACCACTAGCCCAGCAACTTATCTAAACCGCGCACGCCGACCCTTCCTTGTTGCAATGCCACGGGCTTGCATGTCTTTTTCTCTCCCAATCCCGAGCAAAAAGATGAGCGAACGACGCAAGCAATACCCATTCGACGAAATTGAGAAAAAGTGGCAAGACCGCTGGGCCGAGGAGAAGACTTTCTCCACACCGAACCCCGGTGACCCCGGTTTTGATCCGAGCAAGCCGAAGTTCTACGCGCTCGACATGTTCCCCTACCCGAGCGGCGAAGGCCTGCACGTCGGACACCCGGAGGGCTACACCGCCACCGACATCCTTTCGCGCTACAAACGCAAAAAGGGCTTCAACGTCCTCCACCCGATGGGCTGGGACGCCTTCGGCCTGCCCGCCGAGCAGTACGCCATCAAGACCGGACAGCACCCGCGCGTCACCACCGAGGCCAACGTCACCAACTTCACCGGCCAGCTCAACCGCATCGGTTTCTCCTACGATTGGGATCGAGAGGTCAACACCACCGACCCGAAGTATTTTAAATGGACGCAGTGGATCTTCCTCAAACTCTACAATAGCTACTTCGACGAACAGTCGCAGAAGGCGCGCCCGATCGAGGAGCTCGGCGACGATCCTGATATTGATTCAAAACGCCTCGCCTACATCTCCGAGGTGGCCGTCAACTGGTGCCCAGAACTCGGCACCGTGCTGGCCAACGAAGAGGTCACCGATGGCAAGAGCGAGCAAGGTTTCCC
>JBLHKE010000356.1:0-7869 GCA_047619485.1 Verrucomicrobiales bacterium
GAAGAATCTCGAAGCGTACTTCTTTGCGATGAGCTTCCGATGCCACGCGAGTAGAGTCTGCGCTGTCACCAGAGCCACGATCTCCTCCTAGAGGTAGTCGATCACCTGCTGCTGCTGGCGGTTCATTCAGCCGCCCAGCGAAACCGAGATCAGTTTGAATGCGTTCATCGCGCCATTCCTGCACGACTCAAGCCCGTAAATCGAATCAGATCGAAGTTCACACATTACATATAACATACTAATAGTGAGCAAGTTACACTATCTTCAAATTTCCAGAAACTAAGGGAAGCATGTCACTCCAACGCACGCCGAATTCGCAGCTTGCCTTTAGGCGTTCTTTTGAACAATAGTTAAAGGATGCGAACCGACCGAGCTCCTCTCCTCCAACCCGATTCGAACCGATGATTGTCCGCGTCTTTTCAGCAGCGCTTCAAGGTGTCGATGCGACGGAGGTAGAGATTGAGGTGCACGAGGCACAAGGAAACCCGCAGATGATTATCGTAGGTCTTCCCGACACCGCTGTGCGAGAGAGCCGGGATCGTGTCCTCACGGCTATCGGAAATTCAGGGTTCTTGAAGCCTGAAGGGCGAACCACGGTAAACCTGGCCCCCGCTGATCTGAAGAAGGAGGGACCGAGCTTTGACCTTCCCATCGCGCTAGGATGTGTCGCTCATACCGAGAGGTTCAAGGAGGGTGCCTTGGAATCCGCCGCCGCCGTCGGTGAACTCTCCCTCGATGGTAGAGTTCGGCCAGTGAAAGGAGTTCTCTCGTTGGCCCAGGAGGCGAAGCGAGCGGGACGCAAGGCTATTCTAGTACCTGAAGAAAATGTCGTTGAGGCTTGTCTGGTTGATGGCCTCTACGTTTACGGCGTTGCTGATCTTCGCGCAGCTGTAGAACTCCTGTGTGGTGACTCAGGGCGACGGCCTCACAAGATCGATCGCGAGGAATACTTCAACTCGAACCGGCAGTACGACATCGACTTCTCGGAGGTGAAAGGCCAGGCACACGTTAAGCGAGCCCTAGAGGTCGCTGTCGCGGGAAACCACAATATCTTAATGCTAGGCCCACCAGGAACGGGCAAGTCAATGATCGCAAAGCGGATCGCTACAATCATGCCTCTGATGAGTGAAGAGGAAGCGATCGAGACGACCAAGATCCATTCGATTGCAGGCTTACTTGACCCACAGCAGAGCTTCCTCGCGACGCGTCCTTTCCGCTCCCCCCATCACACCATATCTGATGCCGGGCTTCTCGGTGGGAGTACCAACCCGCGTCCTGGTGAGGTCAGCCTTGCGCACAACGGGATTCTTTTTCTCGATGAATTGCCGGAGTTTCGCCGCTCAACTTTGGAGGTGCTCCGACAGCCTTTGGAAGACGGAAAGGTAACGATCTCTCGGGCAGCAGGGACGCTGACGTTCCCCAGCGATTTTTTGATGGTGGCAGCGATGAATCCATGTCGATGTGGGTATTTTGGCGACCCCAAACGCGATTGCCGCTGTTCGCCGAACGAGGTGCAAAAATACCGCCAGCGTATCAGCGGACCGCTGTTAGATCGGATTGATCTGCATCTCGAAGTGCCCTCGATCGACTTTAAAGAGCTGACCGGAAAAGCGGAGGGAGAACCGAGCGAGGCGATCCGCGAACGCGTGCAGGCAGCGCGAGAGATCCAGTTGGAGCGCTACGCGCTAACACGCGGGACGACCACCAACAGCACCATGCCACCGAAATTGCGAGCACAGCACTGCGAACTAGACGCGGAAAGCAGCGGATTGCTAGAGCAAGCGATGGAAGAACTAAACCTGAGCGCCCGAGCACATGATCGGATCCTGAAGGTGAGCAGGACCATGGCCGATCTAGAAGGGGCTGAAAACATCGCGGCAAACCATCTATTGGAGGCAATTCAATATCGCACCTTGGACCGGAATCTCTGGGGGTAGCGGCCACTTCCCAGTAGCACACGACACTCTCCTGACGGTTAGTTTCTCGGAGCCTAGACTTCTAGAAATAGAGGTGACCTTGAACAGCCTGGCGGTTCGCCGCACACTCAGTGCATCTCCACCGAACAGGTTCCAAGCCCACCGCGGAAATAGTTAAACTGCACGTTCGGGTGATCCGCCAACAGCGACATCGGCACCGCCGCGTCTGCGATCCCCTTCGAGATCATCAGTGCGGTCAGACGTTGCCCGAATGGGTTGTCGTGGATACCGGCCTGCCAAATGGAAACCTTCTCCGCCTTCCAGGTCTCGATTGGCCCGACCGTGATCGCCCTCTGCGGCACCAGCGTGATATTCCCGCCACCAGAAGTGCGCGCGTTCTGCGCTAGGGTGATCGGGTGCAATTCGACGATCCGCGTGCCGAGGCTCCGGTACTCCGCCGGGCTTGGCGGCGCGTCGGCGTATTCGCCTTCGCGCCGGAGCGGGTCATTGAAGGCCCAGTGTTTGATATCGCCCTGACCACCCTGCATGACCGCGCAGCGCACGCCCGCGTCCCAAGATTCAGAGTAGGCCGAAACATCCGCCGCCGGAAAGTGCAGGTTCTCCTCCGGCAGAGGCCGCTCGATCTTGTCGAAACACATTTCGCGATCGGCGCGCTCGAACGACAGCTGGTGCGAGACCGGCACTTCGACTCCATCTGCGCCAAGCCACTCGTCCATGCCCCAGAAGTGCGCATTGGATAGATCTAGATCCAAACTATTCGCCAGTCGCGCAACCAGCGGCAGTTGCTCGGTCGGCCCGATCGGTCCACAGATGCCTACCGGATTGTCCGCGGTCGATTGTTTCCATGCGTCGACGTATTCCAGCGCCTCGGCCAGATAGAAATCCTCCAGCGTGTCATACATCACCACCCGGAAGCCCGGACGCGAGAGTTCGGTGAGGTCTTTTTCAGACAGCGCCGCCGCATCGCGGACGATATCATCCTCGAGAGTTGTGTAGTCCCACCAGTCGGGGGCGATTGTGCTCAGTTTTCTGCTCATGGATCTTCAGCTATCGAGTTGTCGGAGTTTAGTGCAAACAGCAAAAACCAGTTATCCCATCATGGAGATTACCACCGGGTAGTAGCACAAACGCGTCGACGCGGTCGCGGCTCTGCACGGCTAGGGGGTTTATTCCGCAGGGTCTCTCGTAACTCATCCCCGAGCCTATTTTCCATTGCGGTTCCTGACAAGAGCAAAGCTAACCGATGCCCGACGCCAATCTGTAAAATTGTCCCAGCGCCTCCGCCAGCGGATCCTCGTCGCTGGCGCTGAACCCGAGATGCAGATGCCGTCGCCAGCCCTCCGCGTGCTCGAACGTCCCCGACATCGTCCCCAACTCAGCCGACATCTCATCCATCGCCACCAAGTAAGAGTCCATCCCCTGGCTCGCATCCAACCATTGCTTCTGGCTCGCATGCATCGCCAGAGCTTCACGCTTTTTCCCGTGGACAGCCGTGGTGTCCACGAAGGCCTCTGGCACGATGCGCTGGCGCAATTGATCACACAGCCCGTGCGGCATGCCGTGGTAGATCGCGACGTCTCCCGGCGCTGGCCCAGACGGCGGATCGGTTCCAAAGTTCGGCATGTTCTTGGCAAAGGCTGCGGAAACCGCCAGCCGCGAGGTCGCCATGTGATCCTCCATGTAATCCTGCGGCGAATGCGTCAGGATGATCGATGGATTGACCGTGCGGATCACCACCGCCAAGCGCCGCAATAGGCTCAGTTCGTAGACGATTTCCATGTCGTCGCACAACGACGAGTGCCATTCCGCCCCCATGAATTTCGCCGCATCACGACTCTCACTCCGCCGCACCTGCCGCACCGAAGCAGACGGCATCGTAAGGCTGCCACAGCTCCCGCTCGCCACGTTCATGTAGTGGATCTCGTAGCCACGATCTTTCAGGAGCAGCAAAGTCCCCGCCGCCATGAACTCGACATCGTCTGGATGCGCGACGATCGCCATCGCGGTTTTGTTAGCAGCCACGGATTTGAGCGATTGCTACTTTGCGTTTTTCCTGTGCGGAGAAATCCGCGGTGAATATCACCTCGAACGATCTGCTAAGAATTTTGATTTGCGGAGTCGGGTTCATAGGGCAGGCAGAGCAGCGGATAGAGGGGTTTATTGATCAGCAGATCGCAGAACGATGAGCACAGGGCATAGATGAAGCGGATCCAGCATGCCGGACTCTATGCGCATTGGGAGATGATGTCACCCTTGGGTGTTTGCTCGTTCCAGCTTGAAGCTGACCGCCAGCTATGTCGCCGCGCTTGCCATGCGCTGGATCCCCTTCAGGTCGAGCTTTCCAGTCCCGAGGTAAGGTAGCGCTTCCACAGAAACGAATTGTCCACGCTTCGGTTTCCACAGGTTCGGTATCTCTGCCGTTCCCAGTCCAGCCATCACCTTGTCGAGCACCTCGTCATCGACCGAGTGCAGTATCACCAGCCGTTCGCCCTTCTTCTCGTCCGGGACACCTGCCACGGCGAACACCTGCTCGGTGATGCCCGCCAGTTCGTGCAATTTTTCCTCGACGCTGCCGTGCGGCACCATCTCACCACCGATTTTGCTGAAGCGGCTCAGCCGCCCCGCGATCCATACGTATCCGTCCGCATCGATCCTGACGATATCGCCGGTATTGTACCAACCGTCACGCAGCACCTCATCGGTCTTCTCTTTCAAGCCCAAGTAAGCCTGCATGACGCTTGCCCCTTTCACCAACAACAGCCCCTCTTCACCGGCGCGTGTCTCTTCACCGGAGTCTGGATTGACCACCCGCAACTCCACCCCAGGCAAGGGTCGGCCGATCGATCCCGGCCGGGTCGCAGCCGGGCTGTTCGCCGTGACGGCCAAGCACTCGGTACTACCGTAAGCCTCCCTCGGCCGGCAGCCGAATTTCTCGTCGAACGCCGTCGCCAGACGCTCAGGGAGCTTCTCTGCCGATGCCAGCGTGTGCTGCAAACTGGCGAGCTGTTCCGGCTTGCAACTGCGCACGTAGAATTGCAGGAACGTCGGTGTCGCCACCATGAACGTCACGCGGTGTTGTTGGATCAGCGGCCCGATCACCTTCGACTCCATCGGGTTGAAATGGAACACCGCGCCAAACCCGACGACCGCCGGCCCGGCAATCGTGGCAACGAAACCGAAGGAGTGGAAGAACGGCAGGACGCCCAACATGCGCTCGTCGTCGGTGAACTTAAACAGCTCGTCCATATGCCTGACGTTGGCAGCCAGATTCTGGTGCGAGAGCATGACCCCTTTGGGCGCGCCGGTGCTCCCGCTGCTGAAGATCACCGTGGCGAGATCGTCAGCGCTGAGGTTCCCACTCCCGCAGCGCTTCAGCAGCCCCTTCGCAGAACAGCATTTGAGCAGGAACGCGATACGTAGTTTCTCTAGCAAGCGCGGTTTTTCGACTAGCTCCTCGAGCACGTGGACACGCACCGGGAGCTCCAGCTTCAAGCGCTCCATCAACTTCCCCGACACCACAATGTCGGTCAGCCCGCACTGCTCGATGCATGACGCGATCCCTTCTGGTGAGAGGGTGTAATTGAGGTTCACAGGAACCTTTCCCATCAGTAGTGCCGCCCAGTTCACCAGTGCGCCGCCAACCGATGGCGGCACCAGGATGCCCACCTTCTCCTGCCCGGCCCAAATGGGCGCAAGCCGGCCAGTCAGGAAAATCGCTTTCGCTATTCCCTCGCCGAACGTCACCTTGGCACCACTAGAATCAGCAAAGGCAAACTTCGTCCCGTCCAGCTTGGCAGTCCGCACCAGCGACCTGGGCAAAGTTTCGTCATATTTTTCCGTCATGGAGGAAACCTACACGTCGCGGCAGATGTGACAATCATCTCTCATCACACCACCGCCCGTCATCGTCATTAAAGTGTGGCTTCTCTGGCCGCAATTCAGTTCCTGGGCCAGGCATCCTTTTGCTTTCGCTCTGGTTTGCGCAGATGATCCGACCTTTAGCGCACGGGGCTCCGATGGCATACTCCGCCTCAGCCCACGCACCGGGCAACGCCACAGGCGAGACGAAGTTGGTGTTTGGCGATTCCCCAGAAGGCACGCGGGTGGCCGCGCGGCAACGATTCGCCGAGGAGCTGAAAGCTGGTAGGATCATTAATGGAGTGGTGGTCTTCCGGAACTTCAGTTCTCCCAATACAGTGCCTCCATCGCCCCAAGAAAGACTGGTGCGGACGGGTCCTATTGGAATACACTCTCACTGCAGCCAGCGCCTGAAACTCTTTTCCAAATCCTTGAGCAACCCTATGAAACGTCTTCTTCTCGCAGCCCTAATCATCTTGCCATTCGCGATGCACTCCGTGTCATCCGCAGCGCAAGGCAGGCCAAACATCATCTTCATTTTCTCGGACGACCACGCCCAGGCCGCCATCTCCGCCTACGGATCGAAGGTGAACAAGACGCCGAACATCGACCGCATCGCAGCGGGCGGCGCGCGTTTCACCAACTCCTTCGTCACCAATTCAATCTGCACCCCAAGCCGCGCCACACTGCTGACCGGACAGTATTCGCATCTCAACGGCGTGCCCGTTTTCAACCGTTTCGATGGCTCCCGCGACACCGTCGCGAAGCATCTCCAGGCCGGTGGATACCACACCGGCATGATCGGGAAGTGGCACCTCGGCAGCGACCCGACCGGCTTCGACCGCTGGATCGTCCTGCCCGGCCAGGGCAACTACTGGAATCCGCAGTTCCTCGCTCCCGGAAAGAAGATGACCATCAAGGGACACTGCACCGACATCACCACCGACCTCGGCATCGAGTGGCTGAAAACCCGCCCCAAGGAGAAGCCGTTCTTTCTCATGCTCCACCAGAAAGCCCCCCACCGCAGATGGCAGCCCGCAGAGCGACACATCGAGATGTTCAAGGGCAAGAAATTTCCAGAGCCCGACACCTTGTTCGACGATTACGCCACCCGCCCCACCGCGCTTCCCAAAAACAAGCAGACCATCGCGCGCCACCTGAATCGTTCCGATCTGAAGCAGAAGCCGCCGGAAGGTCTTGAGGGCAAGGAGCTGGTGAAATGGCAATACCATCGCTACATGCAGGACTACCTCGCCTGCGTGCAGGGCGTGGACGATGGCGTCGGCAAGGTGCTCGACTACCTCGACACCACCGGTCTCTCGGAAAACACCATCGTCATCTACTCCGCCGACAACGGCTGGTATCTCGGCGAATTCGGCCTCTACGACAAACGCTTCATGTATGAGCCCGGACTGCGCGTCCCGCTGCTCGCCCGCGGCCCCGGCATCAAGGCCGCCAGCCTCCCCGACCGCTTCGTCGCCAACATCGACCTCGCCCCCACCTTTCTCGATCTCGCCGGGCTGCCCGCTCCGGACTCGATGCAGGGTCGCTCGCTCGTCCCGCTTCTGAAAGGTGAGTCGCCCGACGACTGGCGCACCTCCATCTACTACCGCTACTACCACGATCCCGGCCACCACAACACCGCCGCCCACCTCGGCGTCCGCACCGCCACCCACAAGCTCATCTATTACTGGAAGCAAGACGCCTACGAAATGTTCGACCTCACCAAGGATCCCGCCGAGCAGCACAACCTGCTGTTCGACCAGGTAGAGGCCAAGCAGCCGCAGATCGCCGCAAAATTCGCCGAGCTGAAAGCCGAGATCGCCCGCCTCCAAAAGGAATTTAAAGACGACGGCCAATACGCCGATCCCTCCACTTGGCCAAAGGGCGGTGCCGACGGCCCATTCAAAAATTTCGAGCCGATCGGCGAGAAGTCGATCGCCGAGGCGATCGCCGCAGCCGCCCAATAACATACGCGTCCCTTCATCCCGGACACTACGGAGTCAATTTGATCATCTACCTTTACGGCAAAGGCCGGTGATGGCGGTGCTGTCCTATGGCGCATCCTGGTCTT
>JBLHKE010000357.1:0-7867 GCA_047619485.1 Verrucomicrobiales bacterium
GCGCCTCGCAGCAATGCAGTTCGCCAAAGTGGAACACCTGAGCCTCTCAGATGTGAACGAGGTGCCTTACGACGCGGATGCGATCGTGCTGTTCAACCCGGAGAAAGACCTCGAGGCTCGCGATATCGAGATGCTCGAGTCCTATTGGGAGAACGACGCGGGTTCGCTCTTCGTCTTCCTAAACCCGCAGCAGGAGACTCCGCGGCTCGATGCGTTTCTCGAAAGGGTCGGTATTTCTCGGCGTGATGATCGGGTGCTGCACTCGATCAACGCGGTCGTCGATGCGCGTCCTGAATTCCGTGTCCAGGGACGCTTCCTGACCGGTTCCAAGATCACCACCAACGGGCTCACCGGCACGGTCACTACTTTCGATGGTGTCACCTGCTCGCTCGACGTGGCGGCTGGTGATGCCACTCTGGCTCTCGGGGGCATCGTGGCGACACCGCTGCTGGTAGCAACCGATCGTTTCTGGGGCGAGACCAGCTACAGCAACGGCGAGTTTCCTGTCTTTGACCAGAACATCGATCACGGGCAACCGCTCTACATCGCCGCCTCGGTCGAGCGCGGCGCGATGCCGGACGCCGTCCAGCGTGGCGATAGTTCCCGCCTCGTCGTCATCGCGAACGGCACCTTGCTCGACCCGGATACGAACTCGAGCGCCAATGTGGAGTTCGTGTTGGCCTCGCTCAACTGGGTGCTCGATCGCGAGCAGCTGATCGGCATCATCCCGAAGCGGGCGACCACCTATTCAATCAAGATGTCCGCAAGCGAGACGAAGCGAACTTTCTGGCTGGCGGTGCTCATCCTGCCCGGCCTGGTCTTCGGTGCCGCCATCATGATGTGGTTCATCCGCCGTGCCTAACCCAACCTGGAGAACTCCCAAGTGAAACCCGCCATCACCACCATCACGCTGCTCGTCGTCAATGTCGTTCTGCTGGGCTACATTTTCCTCATCGATAACAACCGGCTCGGCACCGACGAAGAGAGAGCCGTCCGCGGTAAGCTCGCCGATTTCGACGAGGGGGCGGTGACCCAGATCCTGCTTACCACCGCCGAGGGCAAGGCGACGATCGTCAAACGCCCGGATGGTAGTTGGAGTTTTTCGACACCCTTCAAAGACCGTTTCGATCCTGAGCTGATGAAGGAGTTGCTCAAGGAGTCGAACCGCATGTTCATTCGCAACACGATCGATGAGAAGGAGATCGACAAGGAGGGCTGGGACGACAACTACTTTGGGCTCGGCAAGGGGGCGATCGGGTTGGAGATGCTCGCTGCGGACGGTGAGGAACTCGCATCGTTCACGATCGGTGCCCCGACGCCCACCGAGGGGCTCGTCTACGCCCAGCGCAAGGGCAAGGACTCAGGTGCCGTCTACGCGGTCGAGGGCTATGCTCGTGAGATCGTCGCTAGCCCTTTCAACGAACTACGCGACCTGCGCTTGATCTTCGCCAAGGTCGACGACGTCTATCGGGTGAAATTTTTTCCACCCCCTCCCGCCGGGATTGCAGGGATCGAGGTGCGGGTGGAGAAGGGCTTGGACCGGCGCTGGCGAATGGAGAAACCGCTCGAGGCCGCCGCCGATGAGGAACTCGTGAAAGAACTCGTCAGCAAATTGGCCAAATTGGAGATCGCCGAGATCATCGATGAGCCTGCTGCCGATATGAATGCCGCCTTCGACGAGCAGAGCTATGAGATCGTGGTGCGCCAGCGGACACCCGCGGCTGACAATACCAAGATCACGATCGAGTTCGGCAAGCTACCGGTGGACGAGAACGATCCCTACGTGCTCGCCCGCGTGAGCGACCGCGACGGGCTGTTCAAGGTCGACCGCCGGGTGCACTACGAGTTCGGGATGAATGATGGCAATGCCTTGCGCGACCGCACCTTGGCAGACTTTGATTACAATGCGGTCTCGCGCGTGGAGATCGAGCGTCACGGGCTCGACATGGAAGATATCCTCCTCGTGCGCGGGCGTGGTGGTTGGGCATTGCAGCGCGATCCGACCGAGCCGGACGAGCTGGAGGCAGCCAACAGCGGCATGGTCAAGAAACTGATCGAGGACATCAACGGCGAGGAAGTTCTCAAATTCTCCGACGATGCCGTCTCGAACCTGGCTCAATATGGCCTCGAGGAGCCGATGATCACCGTCACCGTCACGCGCCTCTACATCGATCCGGCCGCCGAGGTTAAAGATGGAGAAGAGCGGCTGATGATCCCAATCACCAAAAAACTCCTCATCGGTGCGAGCAAGGCTTTCCAACCCTTCCCGGAAGTGTTCGCCACCTTCGAAGGGGAGCCCTACGTCTACAAGATCGACAAGTTCCTGCTTGGCGACCTGAGGTTGATGAATCCACTCGGCTTCCGGACGATGCAGCTTTGGCCGAAATTTACTGCCTTTGACCTGCGTCGTATCACGATCAAAGATCACCTCGAACAAGATCCTCTGACGCTCGACTACGACCCCGATCGCGGCACTTGGAAGGCCATGTTGGGCGCGGTCGACGTGACCGACGAGATCGATCGCGTCGTCCTCGACGGCTACCTCGAGACCCTCGGTCGTCCGCCACGCGGCGAGTCTTGGACCGAGGCGGGGCCGAGGTCAATCCAACGCCTCAGCGAACCCGATCTGACGGTGATCGTCGATCTAATCGATCCACAGGATCGCCAGACTCCACGCCGGATCGAGTTACTGTCCTCCTCGACCAAGATTGGGGGCGAGTTTTACTACGGCAGAATTAACCGCAGCCCAGACGTCATCCTCTTGAAAGATAGCGTCATCCAGAGCTTGCGCACACCGCTGAAGCGCTTGAGAAGAAAATGAAATTTGCTATCTGCAACGAGACCTACCAGGGGTGGGAGTTTGATCGCACCTGTGCACACATCGCCGAGACCGGCTATGATGGCGTGGAGGTAGCGCCTTTCACGCTGAAGGAGGATCCGCGCGAGATCACCGAGGCTGAGGCGCGCCAATTTGGAGCAACGGCAACCGCGGCAGGACTTGAATTGGTCGGCCTGCATTGGCTGCTGGTGAAGCCGGGCTGGCTCAATTTGACTACCGACGACCCTTTGCTCGCCAAGGACAGCATCGCCTTCGGCAAACACCTCGCACGCACTTGTGCGGCGATGGGCGGCGAGGTCATGGTCTGGGGGAGCCCGAAGCAACGTGATCTGCAGGAGGGCTGGGACTACGACGAAGCGGCGAAGCGCGCGGCAGATACTCTCCGGGAGATCAGCGAGACCTGTGCGGAATGTGGGGTAACCATCGCGATGGAGCCGCTCGGGCGTAAGGAGACGAACTTCCTCAACACGGCCGAGGAGACAATCAGTCTCCTCGAGTTGGTCGACCACCCGAACTGCCGGTTGCACCTCGACGTGAAGGCAATGTCAGACGAGGAGAAGCCGATCCCGCAGATCATCGAGGAGAGCAAGGCATACACCGTCCACTTCCACGCCAACGATCCGAATCTTCGTGGGCCTGGATTTGGCGACGTGAAATTCGAGCCGATCGCCGAGGCGCTGAAGGCGAGCAGCTACGATCGCTATGTCTCGGTCGAGGTATTTGACTACCGCCCGGATCCCGAGACGATTGCGGTGGAGAGCTTGAAATACCTGCGCAAAGTATTTGGCGCGAATTAGCTCTTTAGGGCACCTCCGGAAACCTGCTGTCGAAATGGGGCGCAGAGAAAATTCCCGCTGGCGAGGCGATAAACGCTAAGCTATCTGGTGATAGTGGGCGCTTTAGCAACGAAGACAGCGGGGGTTTTATCAAGCTCCAGCCCGCATGAGGTTTTCGGAGGTGCCCTTAACTAACAAGGGGCACTCCAAGCCGACCGTTATTTCTCAGCCCGCAGGTCAGCTAGTATTTTCGCTTGCTGCTCCTTGGTTGCTCTCCCCAATGGTCCGCTAAGCGGGATGGTGATCCACAGGTAGCCATCCGAACTCTCAGTGAAGTAGCTCTTGGCCAAGTCGTTGCCCTCGACCAGCTTCGGGGGGACTCCTAGCTGCAGGCTGCCCTGGATATCCTCCGGTTTCGGTACCTGGCGCGTCCCACCGATATGTGTTTCATTGTGTGCTTTAGCTTCGGCGAAGGTGATGCCTTGCGTGTAGACAAAATTGCCGCGCACCGCGATTCTGCTGTCTTCCGATTTACATGAAAACTTCGAGACGGTGAGTTTTCCTTCACCTGTGGAGAACTCGATCTCACCCTCCTCGATGGAGAAAATTCGGAAGCCGTTCATCTTCAGCAGTTGGTCGACCGCCTCGAGAACCGGGATCTTGTTAAAGGTTCCGCTCTTGAACTTACCGATACCACTCGACTGGACTCCGGCGAGAGTATTGATCGATCCGGTCAGATTCACTGACAGGTCGAGTACTCCGTAGAAATACTCTGGGACGCCGATCCCCCAAGTAAGCATGTCGCGAGTGTGCGCTTCGGGAAGTTTCAGATTGAGATCGAGCTGGGGAAGCTGTTCTAGCGTTACGGTTCCATCCAGTGTGCCTGACTGCGTCGCCTTGCCGAGCGTCACCTCCGAGTTCGACACCGTTAGGAGCGCGGGTTCGCGGCGCACCGTCAGATGGTTGATTGCCAAGCCGCGCAGCCAGTTCTGCCGCAAGGTGCCGCCCTCGAGGTCCATCCGCCAGTTGGGCGTCCCAGCGTAGAGTTTGAGCCGGCTACCCTCGATGGCTCCACGTGTGGCTTTTTCCAGCCCCCAAGATAGATCCGCCGTGCTGCAGCGGATCTGCTTGAAATTTGCCGCTGCCAGTTTCGGTGAGGGGAAAATCCCGGCCAACATCATTTCGATGTCGCCTTGGTTCCCACTGTCTCCGACCTGCTTCTGCAACTTGCCGCCGGACTTCAATAGCATGTCGATCTCCTGGATTTTAACCTCAGAAATATCCCACTTTCCCCGGATACGTTTTAAAAGCGGTTGTTCGAAAGAGATCTTGGTGATCACTAGTTCCCGGTAGAACGCTTCCTCGGAGCCAGTGGCCTCGATCTTTTTACTGGTCGCCAGATCGCCCTCCCAACTGAAGTTCGAGATCTCGAAATTGTCAGTCTGCGCCTTTAGACAATCCTTTAGCTCGGCCGAAAAATCCTCACTAAATCCTGAGCCGTTGTAGTAATTACTGGCGAGTTTGAAGGTGATGATGGTGAGGATGAAGACCACGATCGCGACCCGGAAAAAGTAGCCGAGCGCTTGGAGGGGAGCCGGCAACTCCGGATTCGGGTGGATTAGGCGGTTTTTCCGATTGCGCAGGAACGACTGCTTCGCCGCCCACTCGTTCATCGCATCAGAATATGAGGTGTCTTTTTTGCTCATTCGAGTTCGCTATTACTAGCTGATTTTCGGCTTGGCACGCTAGCTGGGATCAGTCTGTGCTGCAATCGTTGGATAGAAAAATCATCATCTACAGGGGTTATGGAAATCGTGGGATTGCGTCACAGTTTCAACTTCTCACTGGGCTGAGGTTTGCTGCGATTTTTTGTTGGCAGAGTCGGGCTGGATGGCTTAATTGCACGACCTTGGAAACTGACTACAAAGTATCCCTCGATATTTTCGAGGGCCCGCTGGACTTGCTCCTCTACCTGATAAAAAAGGATGAGGTGCATGTGCAGGAGGTTTCCATCGAGCGGGTCACGAAGCAATACTTGGATTACCTGCAGACTTTCTCGATGCTCAACATAGATCTCGCGGGCGAGTTCATCGTCATGGCGGCGAACCTGATGTACATCAAGAGCCGCACCCTGCTGCCGCAGCACGTGCAACCTCTGGAGGAGGAGATCGAGGAAGAGGATCCACGCTGGGAACTGATCCGGCAGTTGATGGAATACAAGAAGTTCAAGGACGCGTCGGGCTTTCTACAGAAGCGCGCCCTCGAGCAGGAGCAGATCTACCAGCTAATTCCTGACACATCGGAGAAGCCAAAGGCAGACGAGGAAGAACTCCCGCTGCCGGACATCGGGATTTTTGACCTGATCTCGGCCTTCCGCAAGGTGCTCGGGCGCTTTGAGACTGAGGAAATCGGCGAGATCACCGACGATCGATTCACCGTCGGCGACAAGATCGACTTCCTGATCAACGAGGTGAAGCCCGGACAGCAATTGACGTTTTTTGCTCTGTTCGAGGAGGCGAGCACCAAGAATGAGGTGATCGTGACCTTCCTCGCACTGCTGGAACTCATCCGTCTAAAGGAATTCCGTTTCGAGCAAAAAGAGCTCATGGGAGAAATCTCAATCGAACGCTGCGAGCGAGGCAATTCAGCTGGGATGGTTTGACCGGAGCTGGAGAGACTGTCGGGAGCTCTGGTCTACGGACTCGCCCTCGGGCAGAGGGCTTTTTGCAACTCGATGTAGCGCAGCTGTCCCACGTGGTCATAGCCGAGCAAACTCTGCACCTGCATCCAGACCAGTGCGCTGGGCGTGCAGATTTGCGATCAGTCTGGGCGTTCGCACCTGATTCTGCCAATGCTGCCAGGATCGAGGCGGGCGAGCTATGTCGCCTTCGGTAGAGAGGATGGCAGAACCCTCTATGTCGACAAGGTCTGGAAGCGCAAGACCAAGCTCATCGGCGCCCCATCACTGAAAGGGCCAGTGAAGCCTTCAAAGCCACGCTCGTAGTGATTAGGTGTTTCGAAGAGTCTGGCCAGTGGGTCGGTGGTTGCACTCGCTACCCTAGGGGTGTTTGTTCTTCAATCCTGCTTTCGGCAACGCCAGAAGACTCTACTCCAAACTTTTAATCATGATCGACCTACGCAGCGACACCGTCACCAAACCCAGCGCAGCAATGCGCCAAGCCATGGCTTCAGCTGAGGTCGGCGACGACGTGTTCGGCGATGATCCGACCGTGCAGCGCCTGGAGTCGCTCGCCGCCGAGATGCTCGGCAAAGAGGCGGGTGCCTTCGTCTCCAGCGGTACGCAGGCAAACCTGATCGCGCTGCTGACCCACTGCGGAAGGGGCGATGAATACATCGTCGGCCAGGAGGCGCACAACTACCTCTACGAGGGCGGGGGAGGGGCGGCGCTCGGCGGGATCCAGCCGCAGCCGATCCTCCAAGAGTCGGATGGCACACTCGATCTGACGAAGGTCGAGGCGCGCATCAAGCCGGACGATTTCCATTTTGCCCGCACGCGTTTGCTCTGCCTGGAGAACACCACCTGGGGGAAGGTGCTGCCACATGACTATTTTGCGCAGGCGCGGGAGCTAGCAGTCCGGCGTGGGCTCCGGTTGCACCTCGACGGGGCACGGATTTACAACGCGGCGGTGGCGACCGGGACAACAGCTGCCGAGATCGCGGCGGTGTTCGACACGGTATCGGTGTGTCTATCAAAAGGGCTCGGTGCGCCAGTCGGCTCAGTTCTGCTCGGGGATGCGGCCTTCATCAAAGAGGCGAAGCGTTGGCGGAAAGTGGTCGGTGGTGGAATGCGGCAGTCTGGAATACTTGCGGCGGCGGGCATCTACGCCTTGGAGAACAACGTCGAGCGCCTAGCCGATGATCACGCGAACGCGGCGCGTCTGGCCGAGGGATTGGCGGATTTTGGCGAGGTGGAGTTGGCGACGAACATGCTGTTTGTGCGTTTCCCTGACGAACTGCGTGAAGCGGTGGTCGGGAAATGGGGCGAGAGCGGGATTCGCGTTCTGCCGGGGGAACGGATGCGACTGGTGACGCATCTAGATGTGAGCGCGGAAGATGTGGAAGCGGTGCTCGGGGTGGTTTCCGAGGTGACGGGTGAAACGTAATTCGGGCAACGCCTGCTTGGCGTCGAGGTGGCTGAAGGAGGGGGCGCATTTGGGGAGTTAGGCGGCCAGTGTCATTGAGGCTTGGGTTCTGGGGAGTTAAAGTTGAAGTCAAAGTTGCCATTGAAGGC
>JBLHKE010000358.1:0-7828 GCA_047619485.1 Verrucomicrobiales bacterium
TTGATTTTGCCGAGTTCGCCGGAGTCGAGAAATTCTTTAATTTTGCCTTGGAGCTTATCGCTGCGCTGCTGGGTGCCGCCCTGCACGATGCGATTGTATTTACGGGCAGCCTCGACGATTTTGCGCCCCTCCCAGATGTTGTGGGACACTGGTTTTTCGACGTAGACATCCTTGCCTGCCTGGATCGCCCAAATGGCGGCGAGCGCGTGCCAGTGGTTGCAGGTGGAAATCACCACCGCATCAATGTCTTTGTCGTCGATGAGCTTGCGCAGATCGCCCGTGCCCTTCGCGTTGGGGAACTTCTTCTTGGCGGCGTCGACGCGGTTGTGATCCGGGTCGCAGAAGTAGGCGATGTCGACCCCAGCCACTTTGCTGAACCAATTCACTGATCCCATCCCGCGACCGCCGAGGCCGATGAACCCGACGCGCACGGCGTCATTCGAACCAACCGCGCGGCTGCTTGCGATGGCCGGTAGTGAGAGACCAGCGGTGGTGATGAAAGAGCGGCGGGTGTGTTTCATGGTAGGATTTGTTGGCGGTGGTTATTTGGATGGTTCGTCTTTGCGGGCTGCCCAGACGATGCCGCGGGCGAGTAGGTTGATGAAATTCTCATCACGGAAAGTGTCGTCGGCGTGTCCGTAGGTAGTACCGAACACGCGCGCCTTGCCATATTGGTTCACCCACACGACCGGCTGTTCTTCTTTGGTCTTCTCGCTCACAGAAGTCGCCAAGGCTTTCGCATTTGGCCAGAGTTTCTTGATGACGTAGAGCTCGTCCTTTGGGGTTACCCAATCTTTCGGGAAACCTTTGGTGACGAAGTGTTGGTCGTCGACGATCTTCACCGGATACCGAGACTGGTGTTCGTGGTGCTTGCTGGTGACACCGAGCATCTCGCGCCAGTCATCGATGGCCGCATCCCGGTAGGTGTGCATCGCGCAGTGGATGACGACGGCAGACGCGCCAGCCTTGTGCGCTGCGGTGATCTTCCGGATGTATTCTGGATCCTTGGTCGCGGCAAAGCACTCGTTGTGGACGATCACGTCATAGCCCTTCGCCCAATCCGGATCGTTGTAGAGTTCGATCTTCCCCGTCGTGCCTGTGCGGGGGTCGCGCTCGATGGTCCATTCGATGTCGGTGTAAGCCTCGACACCTTTGGTGAGCGCGGCGGCCTGGAACAGGTAGTTGTGGCAGCAGCCGCCGGTGATCAACAGCGCCTTGATCGGCTTGCCACGGTAAATTTTTTCCACCTTCGTAGGTTTCTTTTCGTCGTCAGCTATCGCGAAGGAGGCGGACAGGAGGGTGATCGTCAGGAGGGTGGCAAGTTTCATCTGCCGAATGCTAGGGTCTGAAGGGCTGGCGTCAACTACGATTGATCTTGAACTGCTCCAGCGAAGACAAACCCTTACCGGGGTTGTGAGCACGGCTGCGCTTACTGTTACGGCTAGGCCGTCTCACGAATACTTGGGGTGCCATGCTGGATTGGATTTCGAGACCCAGATCAAGTTGAGGCCGCGTGCGGCGGAGTTGCCGGCTGAGGAGCTCAGCAAGCGTTCATTGAAGCCGGAGCTGCTGGCTTGCAGTGGCGTGACCGATTGCTACCAGCTAGTCGACCGTGAGTTGAAGACGACCCGCGCCCGCTTGGAGGTGCTCGCGGTGTTTCGCAACCCCGTGGCGATGATCACTAAGAACCACCTGATCACTGGCGTTGTGGATGTGTTAGGAGAACTCGCGGCACACGATGCGGGAGCTGCGCGGAGGGGAACTCAATGTATTAGAGTTTGGTTCGCGGATGCGTGGCAGCGTTCCGATGGCGGAGAAGTCGTCCCAAATGTTCACTGTGATGTGCCGCAAGCTTGGTCTGAATCGGAAGCGAATGGCGCTGTCCGCCCAATCGTTCTGGCGGGATTCCCCGGGGCAGATGGAATTGTTTTAAAAAAATACTGGCTGGTTACTGACCTCAATGCTTCGTAGTGTAGGTTTTAGCCTGCGTTTGCGACGGCATTCCCGTTCGAATATTGCCAGAGTTTGCGCCGACACGCGAGAGCGTGTTCGGGTTCCGTTCGGCCACTGGCCATGAGAAAACGGGAACGCACTGGCAAACGCAGGCTAAAGCCTACGCTACGGCGCTTTGCGTTGGCTTGTCCTAAGGGCATTGTCGTCAGCCTGTTCTAGGAGACAATCGATCAACTGACATTTTTGTGCTTCCCAGTTTTTGGACAATGCTGTATCTAATTCCCCTTTGTCCTGAGTCTGCCCAGCAACTAAGTTCCTGAAGATGAGCGAATACGACCCCAAAGCCTATCAGAAATCTAGCCTAACCATTGTGTTCGGCCTCCTCGCCGTCTGGTTCCTCGCCAGTTTCGGCTGCTCGATTCTTTTCCGTGTCTGGCTCGACGAGCACTTCCCGAAGATCGGCAATGCGCCGTTCGGGTTCTGGATGTCCCAGCAGGGATCCATTGTTATTTTTATCCTCCTGCTCATCGTCTACCGAGCTCTCATGAACCGCCTCGATGCTAAGCACGGCCTCGTCGATCCGGACTAGTCCAGTCCCAGCCCCAGCCCCCCACTTTTTTCTATGAGCCAAGACGCTTGGAACTATCTTTTTATCGGCCTCTCATTTGCGGTCTATGTCTTCATCGCCATCCGCTCTCGGGCGGGCTCCACGAGCGAGTTCTACGTCGCTAGCCGCGGGGTTTCGCCATTCGCCAATGGCATGGCCACCGCCGCGGACTGGATGTCAGCGGCGACCTTCATCTCGATGGCGGGCACGGTTGCAATCTCAGGTTACGATGCTGGACGATTCCTCATGGGATGGACCGGAGGCTACGTTTTGCTGACGGTTCTGATGGTTCCGTTTTTGCGGAAATTCGGTAAGGCGACGGTGCCGGACTTCGTCGGTGATCGTTACTACTCGAACTTCGCGCGTTTCATCGCGGTGCTTTGCGCGATCTTCATCTGCCTGACTTACATCATGGGCCAGATGCGTGGGGTAGGCGTGGTGTTTGCGCAGCTCTTCGGGATTGAGATCTGGCTTGGTGTCATCATCGGTGGCGGCATTGTGTTCTTCTACGCAGCTCTCGGCGGGATGAAAGGGATCACCTACACGCAGGTGGCGCAGTACACCGTGATGGCGTTTTCTTACACGATACCTGCGGTGTTTATTGCCATGGCGCTGACCGGCAACGTCTTTCCGCAGCTTGGTTTGATCGGTGAGATGAA
This sequence comes from Verrucomicrobiales bacterium, assembly GCA_047619485.1. Taxonomy (GTDB): domain Bacteria; phylum Verrucomicrobiota; class Verrucomicrobiia; order Verrucomicrobiales; family DEV007; genus JBLHKE01. The sequence continues at coordinate 3,220 of JBLHKE010000358.1, forward strand.
GGAGTCGGGGACGCCGTTTTTGGAGAAGCTCAACAACATCAACTTAGAGCTCGGATTCAACAAATACACCGACGGCACGATGTCGCCGCTGAACATGTTCTGCATCACGGCTGCGCTGATGGCGGGGACCGCGGGTCTACCGCACGTGATCGTCCGATTTTTCACAGTGAAAGACGTCAAGGCCGTGCGCACCTCCTGCTGCTGGACGCTGGCGTTCATCGGGGTGATCTACCTGACCGCCCCAGCTGTCGGAGCCTTCGCCCGGGTGAACCTGATCGAAAAATTGCACAACACCAGCTACACGGAAGTGCCATACTGGTTCGGTGAGTTCGAGGAGACTGGCCAGATGGTGTGGGTCGACAAGAACGACGATGGCAAAATCCAATACTTCGGGCCGAACAAGGCCGGTGACAAAACGGGCAACTTGGTGTTCGGCGGCAAGCCAGTGCTCGAGCCGAAGGAGCAGCTCGGCGCCCACGGACAACGCCTCGTGTCGAACGAGATCGTCAGCGCTAACCCGAACGAACTCTATTTTGGAAATGATATCATGGTGATGGCCAATCCGCACATGGGGGGGCTGCCGAAATGGGTCATCGGCTTGCTCATGGCGGGCTGCATCGCTGCGGCGCTCTCGACGGCAGCTGGTCTGCTGCTGGTGCTGTCGACGTCGATCTCCCACGACTTGATGAAGAAGATCGTTAACCCGAATCTCAGCGACCGCGACGAGATGAGGTGGGCGCGGATTGCCTCTGCCGGTGCGCTGGTCGTGGCTGTCTGGTTCGGGATCAATCCACCTTCTGCGTTCATCGCCAAGACCGTCGCATTTGCCTTCGGCCTCGCCGCGTCATCGTTCTTCCCGACCCTACTGATCGGGATTTTCTCGAAGACGATTGGCAAGACCGCAGGGATGGCTGGGATGATCGTGGGGATCTCGTTTACGATGGGATACATCATCTACTTCCAGTTCATGGGGGGGACACCATCGCAGTATCTGTTCGCGCAGGTGGACGCTGCTGGCACGATCACCCGGGATGGCATCACGCCGGAAGGGATCGGATTCGTCGGAATGCTGCTGAATTTTGCGGTGACACTCACTCTCGGTTTGTTTACGCAAAAGGCGCCGCAGGAAGTCCAGGACATGGTCGAGAGCATCCACGTGCCGACTGGCTCAGGTGACGCGAGCGGGCATTAGTGGTCACCCAGGCCGAGTTGCCTTCCTGAGCATCCGTCCTGTTGACCCTGGGCTGGGAATGAACTGAGTTGCGTTGCGGCACTCACGCAAGTGGACAACCGGAACGGACGAGGCGTCCGTTTTACGGGGATCAAACGTTGGGTAGGTAGCGCGTTTCGATTGCAACCGCGGGCAATCCCTTGGATAGTGCTAAGCACCCCCAGCTCCTCCACAGAACCAACTTCCTCCCAGCCCTTCATGTCTGCTTCTCCAACTGCTACAACGCCTCGCGACGCCCGGATTTTGGGCGAGTCAAATCTGCCCAAGGGCGGGTTCATGCTGTTGCCGAATCGTCTGCAATTACGAGGACTGCTCGCCTTGGAAAAATTGGTCGGCGGGCGGGAGGCGACGTTCCTCGTCGAGTCTTCGGGTGACTACGACCCGGCGACCAAGCAATACCTCGAGGCGGATGGGGTCGAGGCATTCGCTTTCGATTCGGCCAGCACGGATACTGAGGAATTCCGCAAGATCGCCCACCAGGCTGTGTCGAAAGGACGAGTGCTAATTCTGGTTCCTGCGCCGACGCTGTCGCGGGTCGGGTCGATCAGCGAGGTCTCACCCGAGGTGTTCGAGTTTCTGCTGCGGGCAGGCGTGCCAACCGTGCCGCTGTTCAACGAACGTCCGGCCGGGTCATCGCTCTGCATCGACACGACAAAATCTGCCTGCTCCGTGTTCTCTTTTGGCGAAGTTCTCGAGGAGGAGAGGCTGATTTACCCGTATTTTCAGGAGGCGATGTTAGGTGCTTCCGAGGCCGCATTCTCGAGCCGTGAATTCTTCAAAATCCACCTCGCTTACGCATTGCTGCTGGGGTTGAAGAAACATGCCACGAAGCAGAAAGTCGTCGACGGCATGGACGGCAGCGAACTGCCATTCGGCAAGTTGTTGGCGGCAGCGATCGTGCTCTCAAAACTTGTCCGCAAGGCGACGAACGAGAAACGTGTGGCCATCGTTTTGCCACCGGGGAAGGCCGGGATCTTGGCCAACCTCGCGGTGTTGTTCGCGGGCAAAGTGCCGGTGAATTTGAACTTCACAGCAAGCCACGAAGCGATCGAATCCTCAATGAAGCAGGCGGGGATCGACCGGATCATCACCGCAGATCCATTCGTCCGTAAGATGCCGCGCTTCCCGTGGCCAGCAAATAGCGAGATGATCCTGCTGGACCGGGTCTTGCCGGGCTTAAAGAAGAAGATCGTGCAGTGGTTCATTCTGAGCAAACTCCTACCGGTCGGGATGTTGGCGAAACTCATCGGCATCCCGAAAGAGGGCGGCGATGAGGAGGCCGTGTTGCTGTTTACCAGCGGGAGCTCCGGCGATCCAAAAGGCGTGGTGTTGAGCCATCGCAACGTGCTCGCCAACGTCACCCAGTTCGGTAGCCGGCTGGAACTCGATGGCGATGATAAATTGCTGGCCTGCCTACCATTGTTTCATAGCTTCGGGTGCACGGTCACGCTTTGGTACCCGATGATCGAAGGCCTAGGCATCGTGACCTACCCGAGCCCGCTGGAGATTGCCACGCTCGCGGAACTGATCGAGAAATACCAGGTCTCACTGTTGCTCTCGACGCCGACATTCTTGCGCGGCTACCTGCGCAAGGCGAAGAAGAAACAGCTGGCCTCGCTCAAGCTGGTCGTGGTTGGTGCGGAGAAATTGCCAATCAACCTAGCGACGCAATTTAGGGAGAAACTGGGCAAGGAGGTGATGGAGGGCTACGGGCTGACGGAGACCTCTCCGGTGAGCAACGTGAACCTTCCCGACCTCAAGACAGATGGATCGAAGATCGCGATGCCGAGCAAGCGCATGGGGTCGGTCGGGCAGATGCTCAACGGGATCGCGGTGCGAGTGACTGATGCGACCACTGAGAAACCGCTGCCGATCAGCGATAGCGGCATGATCTGGTTGAAGGGGGCGAACATTTTCCACAGCTACCTCGACCTGCCCGAGAAGACCGCCGAGGTAAAACGTGACGGGTGGTTCTGCACGGGAGACATCGGCCGCATGGATTCGGATGGCTTCCTCTACATCGAGGGGCGCTTGTCGAGGTTCTCGAAAATCGGTGGTGAGATGGTGCCGCACGAGAAGGTGGAGTCGCTGTTGATGAAAGAGATGGGCATGGATTCGGAAGCAGAGCGCAAGATCATGGTCTGCGGCATCCCGGATGCAGCTAAAGGCGAGGCGCTGGTGATTTTGACGACTGAGGATATCACCGACGCGATGTTGAACGACGTGCGCTACAAGCTGCTGGAGAAAGGGATTCCGGCGCTGTGGATCCCGAAGAAGATCCGCGCCGTCGAAGAAATTCCGGTGCTCGCGTCTGGGAAGCTCGACTTGCGCGCCTGTGCAGCCTTGGCCGTCGGATCGTAGGACATGATCTTTCCTCCATGGATGGCGGCGGTGTTCAGGGAGGGTGGGGGAATGCTGTCGGTCGAAGCGTTCATGCGGTTAGCCTTGTACGATCCGGCGCACGGCTACTACTCTAGAAACGTCAAGACGGTCGGTCGCGGCGGTGACTTTTCGACCTCCGCAACTCTGCACGGCGCACTCGGTGAGGCGATCGCTGATTGGATAGATCAGAAGGAAGTGATCGAGGTTGGTGCTGGGGATGGCTCGTTGGCAGAATCGGTACTGTCCACGATGGGTTGGTGGCGGCGGCGGAAAGTGAAGTATCGGATCGTGGACACGTCCGCTCCCCTAGTCACGCGGCAGCGCGAGCGCCTAGCGAGATTCGGCAGCAGGGTCGAGTGGCATGCGAGTGTGGCGGGGGCGCTTGCGGCGTCTGATGGGATGGCCGATGTGTTTTCGAATGAACTGGTGGATGCGTTCCCGGCCGTGTCGCTGCGCTGGAATGCCGGGTTGGAACACTGGGAGGAAGTCTTCGTCAGTGACGACGGTGCTGAGACGTTCCGGCGGAGCGAATTCCAAGCAGGGTGGCAGCCGAATGTGGATGGGCAGCGAATCGAGCGGCACCGGAGTTTTCACGAGTGGTGGGAAGAGTGGCTGCCGCGATGGAAACGAGGCAGGATGCTGACCATCGACTACGGCGCACCCTTCCCGGAGGTCTACCACCGGCGCCCGATGGGAACCCTGCGCGCTTATTTTGCGCAGATGCGCCTGGATGGGGCAGGGGAGTTCTACCAGCGTGCCGGTCGTCAGGATCTGACGGCAGACGTGAATTTCACCGACCTAGCGAACTGGGGTGAAACGCTAGGTTTGAGCGAGACGCGGCTGCGGACGCAACGCGAGTTTCTGCTGGGAATGCTACCCGGGCTCGAAGCGCGGGCGGCAAACGACGCGGCACTCGGGTTCCTGTTGGACGAGGCGGGGGCTGGTGGCGCGTTTTGCGTCCTAGAGCAGCAGAGGACGTAACTTCGATTTAAAAAT
>JBLHKE010000359.1:0-7818 GCA_047619485.1 Verrucomicrobiales bacterium
ATCGCGATCGATCGCGTCGGCGTGAAAGCCTTGCGCTACCCGGTCGAAATCAAAGACAAGGAGAGCCGCAAGCAGAGCACGGTGGCGATGGTATCGTTGGCGGTCGATCTTCCCCACCATTACAAGGGGACGCACATGAGTCGCTTTGTAGAGGTGATGAACGCGCATGGACCTTGCCTCAGTGTCCGTGACATCTCCCAGATCCCGCTCGAACTGATCGATCGACTCGACGCGCAGAAGGCGCACATTGAATTCCGCTTTCCGTATTTTATCGAGAAGCAGGCACCGGTAAGCGGCTCGCTAGGAATGATGGACTACGAGGTGAGTTTCGAGGTGAATGCGGCTGGAGATGACATCGATTTCATCGTCCAAGTCGAGGTGCCGGTGACAACGCTCTGCCCCTGCTCAAAAGCGATCTCGGCTCGCGGTGCCCACAACCAGCGCGGGATCGTTACCTTCGCCGTGCGGTTCTCAAAGCCGATCTGGATCGAGGACCTCGTCCGATTGGTTGAGGACTGCGCCAGCTGTGAACTCTACAGTCTGCTAAAGCGTCCAGACGAAAAGCATGTGACCGAGGAGGCCTTCGACAATCCGGTGTTCGTTGAGGATCTAGTTCGCAATGTGGCTGGGCGTGCGAATGATTGCGAGAATATCACATGGTATCGGGTGGAGGCGGAAAATTTCGAGTCGATCCACAACCACAGTGCGTGGGCGATGATCGAGAAGGACAAGCGCTAGGCTCGTAGAACTTTAGATCATTCCGTTGTCGGTTTGATAGGAAAGCGGCAGGATGCCGAACCAGTGGTAGCCCCGGCACCTTGCCGGTTTGATCTTATACTTTCCTTACTCGAATTTTTACACTGACCCAGACCATGCCCAGTCCGAGGAAGGAGAACATGACCAACATGATCGCATTGGCGTTGATGGTGTCCCAGACGCCTCCCCAGTAGCGCTTCTTCACGCCGAAGAACACGTTCGGGAAGTCGTCCGGTTCCTCGTCACTCAGATCCGCCTGGCGCTCGCTTTCGGCCTTGAAGACGAGGTCGAGGATCTTCTCGTTCTGGTAGACGTCGACGATACGGACGTTGTCCGGATCGCGCTCGATGTCGAAGTCTGAGTGGTCGAGGTCGCCGCCGGCGATCGTCTCATCGAGGCGGTCGACCAGCCGGCGGAGGTCTTTGTAACTCGTTGCTTCCATGCCGTAGAGGATGGCGATGCTCGATTTCACGGTCTCGAGGCGATCCAGCTGAGGCTTGCTCAGGTTCTCCCCGTAGGCGACCAGGTTGTCGCGCTCGTTGAGGAGTTCGCGGTCGCGGTTGGCGAGTGGGTTTTTCGTGTCCTGGGCGATGACGAGCGCCTCGTAGGACCAGCGCAGCGGCATGAACTCGCACATCGGCGGAACCTTTAGTTCGTTCGGTTCCTCGAACTCCTCGAGTTTGTCCTTGCTGGCGAATAGGCGTTCTAGCTGGTGCACCAGGTCGAGGTTGCGGTTCATTTCCTCGTAGCGGATGAGCGCGCCGCCGAGGATGATCTGCGGGATCAGAATGAGGGGGATGATGTTCTGCGCTGTCTTGGAATCTTTGACGATGCTCGATATGAAGAGCCCAGCGACCACCCCGTTCATGGAGGTCAGGAACATCCAGAACAGGTAGGTGAAAAACATGTCCCGGATCGTGAGGATCGCGTTGCCGATGAGCAGGTAGATCACGCACTGCACAAGCGCGAAGAAGCCGAGCGAGATCGCTTTGCCCGTGACGTAATGCCAGACCCGGATGCCGTGGCCGCGCTCACGGGCGAGCAGAGCGCGATCACGGATGACCTCGTCGGCGCTGTTGGTCAGCCCGAGGAAGAGCGCGATGACGAGCGATAGGAAAATGTAGGTCGGCACATGGAACGCCGATGCGAAGGTGTACGACGCTTCCTCCGAAAAACGCAGCACGCTCGCTACCAGGATCGCGAGTGCCGGCGCTTCCAGCAGGGTGGTGATGAGATTGGCGCGGTTGCGCAGTTTGCTCAGGAACGAGCGCTTGATGTGCGTCCCCAGATGCACCAGCTGCTCCTCCAATCCCTTCTGGGGCATTTCTGGCAGGGCGGCGGCTGCCTCGCTGCTGGCCTCGGGCTTGAACTTCGGCGAGCGCACCTCTTCGAGCAGGCGGTGCGCCTGGTAGCGATCCCGCCAGTATTCTGGAGAGAAGCGCCGGGCGGGGGAGTAATGGCCGCTGTCGTCTTCCTCGAAGATGATGTCGCCGCTAAGATCGCGCAGCGGTGTCTCCAGCACGTCGAAAATAAAGTCTGGTTGCAGGTTCTCACCCTGGTCGCGAGTTTGCGGATCAGGCACTGTGCCGGGCATCTCCTCGGACTCGGCGCGGCGGAAATACTCGATCATCTCGGCAGGCGTACCGAAGAACACCAGCTTGCCGCCGCGGTCGAGCAGCAGCGCCTTGTGGAACAGTTGGAAGAGGCGCGAGCTGGGCTGGTGGATGCTGACGAAGCTAATCTTGTTCAGCGAGAGTGAACGGATGATCTCGATGACGTGCTCGGAATCCTTCGAAGAGAGGCCGGAGGTCGGTTCATCGAACAGGAAGACGTCCGCGATGCTCGTCATGTCGAGCCCGGCGTTGAGCCGTTTGCGTTCGCCGCCACTGAGAGACTTGTCCTGGTCAGTGCCCGCGCGGCGGTGGCGGCGCTCGCTCAGGCCGAGTTCGTCGAGGCGGATGTCTACGCGTTTTTTCCGCTCGTCGTAGGAGAGGTGCGGGCAACGGATGGCCGCTGCGTAGTCGATGTTCTCCTGCACGGTGAGGTGGGGGTCGAAAGCGTCCTCGTGCGGGATGTATGAGATGTAGGGACGCAGATTGTCGAGGTGCTCGTAGAGGGAGTGCCCATTGACGGAAACTGATCCGTGATCCGGGCGCTGGTGGCCGGCGAGTGTACGCAGCAGCGTGCTCTTTCCGCAGCCGCTGGGGCCGATGATGCAAATCATCTCGCCGCGTTGGGCCGAGAGGGTGATGTTCTCCAATGCCAGTTCCTTTCGATCGTAGCCGAAGCTGAGATCGTTGACGTTGAGGTGGCTGATCAGGTTGCGCTGCTCCTCGATGATGCGATCACCGAAATGGCAGGCAAGGAATTGTGCCTTGCCGATCTTGATGGTGTCGCCGTCAGCCAGAGTTGCGCTACTCCGCACCACCTGGGCACCGATCGCAATCGGTTCGGCGGATTGTAGCACCTCGAGTAGACCGGTCTTCTGTCTGAAGTCGCAGTTGATGCTCAATAGCACCTCGCCCGCCGCGCCCGGGGACAGCAGGATGTCGCCTTTTTTGAGAAGATCCGGGTTGTTCGAGACTAGGTATTTCGCCTTTGAGGCGCGCAGCTTAAACCGTCCTCCCATGTCCCGCGCGCGGCGGCGCAGGTCCGCGAGCTGGATGGTCGACTCGTCGCCGAGTTTGATCTTATCGTGCAGCGCGGCCGAGACTGGCTCGCCGATTTTGAGGAACTCACCATGCAGCTGGCAATGGGTTTCGCGCAAAGCTAGGATCGTTGCACCTAGGCCGAACTTGATTTCTAGATGGCTCTCCTTCGATTTCGTCCGCTCGACGAACACCCCGCCGTCCCAGCCGAACGCGAGGTAGAGCTGGGTCGAGGAGACATCCTTCTTCGCATTGAAGTAAAAGACGAAATCCTGGTGAGTGATGACCTGCTCGGCGATCACGACGCGATGGCCAGGGAAGATCCGAGCGAAATCTCCAGGCTTGATCTGGTGGCCGCGCACGATGATCGGCGCGTCGCCCGTGTTCTTGATCAGGATGAGGCGCTCGTAGCGGAACGCGGTCAGACCTTGATGGCTCTTCAGCGAATCGATGACGATGTCGGCCGGTTCGGCGTTGGCGACGAGGAGCGTCTCGAGTGGATCCTTGCCCTCTGCCATGCGCAGATCCTCGTGTGGTTCCTCCTCGGTGTTGAGTTGATAAACCAGGTCGATGGCCTCGGAAGCGACCCCGAGCTTGTTCATGAAAACGTAGAAGGTCTCGATGTGCTGTTTCGGCTGGTGCGACTTCGAGATCAGGATGAACAGCTGGATGCCGAGGAGGATTTTCTGCTCTTGGGTGAGCTTTGCTGAGAGTTTGTTGGCGAGGTCGTTGAGGTCGATGCTCTCAGCGAGTGCTTCCGCGTAGAGGCGGCGCAGTTCCGAATAAACCGCCTGGGGAAAATCGTAGCGCAAGACACCTAGGCTCGAATCGATCTCAGCTTCGACGATCTCGCCGTCGACTTTACTAAAACCTGCGAAAACCTTGATGATGACCGGCAGGAGGTTCGCGGTCGGGCGCTGGGAACGTTTTCCTCGGAAAAGACTCCTCAATCGCCGCCGGAGTGAGCGGCGCTCTGTCAGAACTCCCTCAGCCTGAGCTTCTAGGCTCGTCTTGCGGGGCTCTCTGTCGCGATTTTCATCGAAATGGTCTCCAGAATCATGCATAGAAGGCGGATCCGGCTGCCCTAGAGGTGCAGTCGGTGACAGAATCTAGGCGCAAATACTGGATGAATCCATCTTAGGATTGCAAACGTTTCAGTTGAGGCGATATCTCGGCAGGACTAGATGTTGTCAAAGTTCACCCGATTGCCAGAGAACCTGTTCTGTGGTAGATTCGCGATCCCCCAGTCAACAAAAAAATGGTGCCGCTACGGTGCCTGCAACCCGAGGAGAACCTCATGCCCCAAGACGACCCGAAACAGCCCCAAGGTGACGATAAAAAGCCACCAGAAAATAACGTGAACTGGCGCGGGCTCGTGCTCGTTTTCATCGCAATCACCCTAGTCGCTGCGGCGGTCTGGAGTAAAGGCAGCGGCAGCGCAGGTTCAGACCTCGCCTATCCAGAGTTCCGCGGCATGCTGATGGACGAGGATCGCGGCAAGTTGATCTACGACGACAAGAACCCTCTATTCATCCAAGATGTCGCCGGCAGCACTGAGGAGTTCCTGATTGGCACCATGCTCGGTGACGACGGTCAGAACGAGACGTTCCGCACCCGCGTTAATCTCGACCTGCAGAAGGAAGAGATCAGAGAATTGTTTGCCGCGAAGACGGACGGGGAAGGCAACGTGCTCCGCGAGGAGATCGTCGTCACTCCAGTCTACAAGGGGAACACCTTCAGCACCGTGCTCGTCAGCCTACTACCGATTTTCTTGATCCTCCTGATCCTGTATTTCTTCTTCCGCCAGCAGATGAAGATGGCTGGGCGCGGAGCGATGAGCTTCGGTAAGAGCAAGGCGAAAATGATGGCGCTCGACAAGAGCAAGGTGACTTTCAAAAACGTCGCTGGTGTCGATGAGGCGAAAGAGGAAGTTTGGGAAATTGTCGAATTCCTCAAGGATCCGAAAAAATTCCAGCGCCTCGGTGGTCACATCCCGAAGGGCGTGCTTATGGTCGGTTCGCCGGGCACGGGTAAGACCCTGCTGGCGCGTGCGATCGCTGGTGAGGCGGACGTTCCGTTCTTTAGTATCAGTGGTTCGGACTTTGTCGAAATGTTCGTTGGCGTGGGTGCTTCCCGTGTCCGTGACATGTTTGAACAGGGTAGGAAGAACGCTCCTTGCTTGATCTTTATCGATGAGATCGATGCGGTCGGTCGCCACCGTGGACACGGTATGGGTGGAGGACATGACGAGCGCGAGCAGACGTTGAACGCTCTCCTTGTCGAGATGGACGGCTTTGATACTCAGGAAGGTGTGATCATCATCGCAGCTACCAACCGCCCAGATGTTCTCGACCCTGCGCTATTGCGCCCTGGACGTTTCGATCGCCAAGTGACCGTTTCTCTTCCGGATGTTAAAGGCCGCCAGGAGATCCTTCGTGTCCATGCTAAAAAAGTGAAGATGGGCGATGTCGATCTCGGCGTCATCGCACGCGGCACGCCGGGTTATTCTGGCGCTGAACTAGCGAACGTCATCAACGAAGCCGCATTGCTTGCATCGCGGAAAGGTCTGAAAGCGATCACTCTTGAAGAACTTGAAGAGGCTCGCGACAAAGTCCGTTGGGGTAAGGAACGCCGCAGCATGGCAATCTCTGAAAAGGAGAAAGAGAACACCGCGTATCATGAGGCTGGTCATGCGATTCTTCTGGAATTGCTCGAGCATACTGAGCCTTTGCACAAGGTGACCATCATCCCACGTGGCCCGTCTCTTGGCTCCACGATGTGGCTGCCAGAAGAGGACAAATACAACATGCGTAAGAACGAGATCCTGTCTTCGCTGATCGTCGATATGGGCGGCCGGGTGGCGGAGGAGATCGTCTTTGGCGACGTGACGAGTGGTGCCTCGGGAGACATCAAGATGGCGACTGATCTTGCACGCAAGATGGTTTGCCAGTGGGGTATGAGCGAAGAACTCGGCATGGTGGAATACGGAGATCACAACGAACACGTATTCCTCGCGAAAGACATGGGTGGCGGAGGCCGCTCTTACAGCGAGGACACTGCGCAAAAAATTGACCGTGAGGTGAAGCGCCTCATCGACAATGCTTACAACAAAGCAAAGTCGATGCTGATTGAGCGCCGCACCGATCTGGATTTGATCGCAAAGGCGTTGTTGGAATTTGAGACGCTCGACGGAAATCACATTCGCGATATCCTCGCCCACGGTGAGATGAAAGATCCACCTGCTAGCCCGAAGCCACCTGAGCCTCCAGAGGAGACGAAGAGCAAGGAACTGCCTAAGGATGATCTGCCCGAGAAGGACGGTTTTGGCGATCTAGCTCCTGCAGGCGCCTAGCTTCGGCAACAGGGGGCGCTTGAGTAACTTCGATTGATAATCGAAGGGCGGAGAATTGGGCTGTCATCCTAGACATTGGCTTCGGTTGTAATTCGAAGCCAAGTCTAGGCGCACCGTCCTCTTATTCCTTCTTGCCCGCGTTTTTCTCTGTGACCTTCTTCGTGACCGCCGCTTTTTTCTTTGTTGGCTCCAACAGCTTCCCCGCGATCCTTGCGGAGTCGACGAGATTGTGGATGTAAGCCTGATCGTCGGCGGAGAGTTTCGTTAGCGGCAGGGTGTAGTCTTTCTTCCCGATTAGGAGTTTAATCTTCTCGTCTCTAATAATACTGACCTTGCCCGTCTTTGCCTCACGCTCGAATGCCAGGAGCGAACCGGTGATCGGTTTGCCCTTCTTCTTGTCGCTGCTCTTCCAGACCCGCTTTGGGCTCACCGCCACCATCTGGATCGTCTTGATTTTTTTGACCACCGTCTTCGCTGGATCGGTCTTCGGGATGACGTTGATATCATTCGAGTCGAAGCCGTTACCCCCACCAATACTGCGCTTTTGTGAATAAGCGCTGGTGGCGAGACAGGCCGCACAGGCGATAAGGGAGAGTCGGATAAGTGGGGTCATGGTTGGGTTTTCTCCTTGGTCTTGGTTACGAGCGCTTTTGCGTCTTTCTTGAGGGCTGCTGCGACGGTCTTCGCGATCACGGTCGCCCCGTCTTTATTCGGGTGCACCTTGTCTGGGAAGAACTCTTTCTTGCCGTCGAGTGCCTGGTAGAGATCGATGATCGCACAGTCTTCCTGTTTCGCGACGTCGCGGATGATCGGGATCAATTCGTCTTTAATTACGCTGTCGCGTATCCCCCAACGTTCTGGAAATACCGGCACGGGTAGGCAGAGGAAGATTTGTGGCTTCGACGGGAGACTACGAAACACAGCGACCATCGCCTTGAGGTCGGTAGCCACCTGCTCCTTGTGCTTCCAGTTCTTCGGCTTGGTGTCGTTGGTGCCGAGCTTGATGACGACGATCTCTGGCTGCCACTCGATTGCGCCATGGTATTGCTTCGTCGTCCAGTA
>JBLHKE010000360.1:0-7724 GCA_047619485.1 Verrucomicrobiales bacterium
GCAGCGACGAGACCGAGGCGATCGCCCGCAGCTTCCCCTGGGTGGAGGTCGAGCGCCGCGATCGCCCACCAGAGACGCAGTTCATGCGCCAACACCAGAACGCCTGTGCGGCGATGGCGCTGGAGAAAGCGCGTGGCGAGGGCTTCGACTGGCTGCTGCACCTCGATGCCGACGAACTCGCCTTCGGCAGTGATCCGGCGACGCGTGAGGCTGGCGACAGATCACCAGGCTGGCTGGAGCGGCTTTTTAAGCCGCCACACAAGCAGGCTCTGCAACGCGCCGATCTCATCGAGATGCTCGCGGGAATTGCGCCCGACACCCAGCAGGTGATACTGCGCACGCACGAGGCCTTCCCGCTGCGGCTCCCACGCGCGGAGGATTTTTGGCAGAACCCGTATTTCCAGAGTGGTGAGCCGTTCATCCAGCGGATCCTCGATCCGACTACCGGCAAGAAAATGAAGTTCGATCGCTACCTCGGACACGACAAAGGTAAATCGATCGTGCGTACCGCTGCCGATGTGCAGGCGTTCAACCCGCATGGCTGGACGACCAATCAGAACATCGTCGCCCCGGAGTTTCCGCAGGAGATCCCGATCCCGACCGAGGAGCGCGGTTGTCATTTCCACTACCTAGTAGTGACGGCTGAGCAGTGGCGAAAAAAATTCGGTGCCTTCGATGGTCTCGCGAAGAATTGGCCGAGCGGGGTGCCGCTGGCATTCCCGAAATCCGCCTGGCGTGAAGCCGCATTGACGATGACTGAGCAAGTGGCGGGTGACTACCTCGATGAGTGGGTGTTCCGAACCCGAGATGCGCTCGATGAGTTGGCGCGGCAGGGGGAACTCCAGATCGAGCCCGAGGTGGCTCAGATTTTGCATCGGTTTCTGTCGCGTAGCTTTTAGGCTGCGACCGAAACGGCAGTCCCGTTTGCGAATGGCCAGTGTTTCCTACGACATCACAGGCCAACTCAGAGAGAGTCAAAATTTTCATTCAGGCACAGGTATCAGGAGGGAACGCCCCGGTGATTCGCAGGCGAAAGCCTACGCTACGTTCCGCCGGTGATGAAATTTGTCACTGCTGCGAACCGGACCTAGCATTTCCCAATGCGTGCTCACCCAATTACCGCCTCGATCCTGTTCGTCGCCCTCGCCCTGCAATCGAGTCTAGCGTGTCTCTGGGACAGCGACACCCTCGCTGAAGAGGCGTCGGGTAAAATCAATGTCCTCAACGTCATCACTGGGCGTTTTCCACGCCATCCCCCAGCCTACTACGAGGCGCGGCTCATCCGTGTTGCGGCGGAGGTGGTGGAGCATCCCGAAAATCTCGAGCTCTACGATGATGCAGGGGTGGCCTGCGACCGTTTGCACCGATCGGCAGAGGCGATCGCTTGGATGGAAAAAAAGGCCGAGGCACTGGAGCGATCACCCGACGAGGAACACCAGTACCGTTACCATGCGAACCTCGGTACCTTCCTGATCCACCAGTGGTTCGCTGCCGGGACGGATCCGGAGCAGGACGCCGGTGCCCGTGGTGCCGAGCACATCCGCACCGCGCTCGAGATCAACCCCGACGCGCATTTCGGTCGCGAGGCTGTTCAGTTGCAGGCGATCGAGTGGCTTCTCGAAGAACGCAGAGAGGGAATCACCGAGCCGGTCTACGATTCGCCCTCGGCAAATTTATTTCAGCATGGCATGAGGTTTTCTGGCGCACCGAATGGCACTGATTACGATAAGACGGTCGAGGGACTCACCGGACTGGTGGCGCTCGGAGCTGCCTGGGAGAGTGTCGATATCTTCCGCGTCCTAGCGACCTGTCTCGCTGATCGGCGCGACAACTCGCTGGCGTTTCTCGCCGGGCTGCGGGTCGAGGAACTTCTCGCTGATGGGAAGACCTCGCTGTCCGATCATTTTCCTGATCCGTATGAACGAGAGGAGTACATGCTGGTCGAATCCGCCCACCTGGTTCTCTGGTTTAAAAGCGCGCGAGAGGTGGCGGATAATTGGCAGGCGGCTCGTAATTCCTATATCGAGGAGCAGATCGCGCTGGGGAAACACCCGGATACCGATGCAGACTTCTGGGCTGGATTTGATGAGGCTGCCTACCCTCTGCCGGCGATGCCCGACGAGCGTCCAGATAAGAGGCGGCCGTCTTTTGGCATCGACTGGACACGCACCGGGTTTCTCACCGCCTTGATCGCGATGCTCGGGGTCGTTCTTATAGTTCTGCTCCGCAAACAACGGAACCCAACGCGGTGATTGCCAAGTTGTGCTACCGCTGATCGCCTTGGCAGCGCTCACCGTAGGGGCGTATTTGCTCCATGGCCATCCGCAGCAGACGCTCGAGAGTGGTCCCGGCTATGCGATTCAACGCGCCACGGGTCTGCATTGTCCCGGATGCAGGACGACGCGTGCGGTGGCTCACCTCGCTAAAGGCGAGCCCTTGCAGGCGCTCGGTAGCAACGCGCTCATCTTCGTCACCGTGCCGTTGATCTCTTACCTGCTGATTGCTCAGGCGCTGCGCCAGTGGAGCATTTGACGTCTGCCGATGCCGAGCTTGAAGCGGGGACTGTGGATCGCGGTGGCGGTCTTCACCATCATACCCAATTTACCCATGGTACCATTCTCGCAGCTCGCGCCGTGAAGTCCTAGCTAGGATCCAGGGCTTCCGCCGCCGCCCTCGCTCCGACGCGGGATTCATACACCGTCCACCAGTTGAGCAGCGACTCCACCTCGAACATCGCCTTCGCACGGTAGCCAGTGTTCTCCTCAAAAATCGTGATGCACTCTTCGACGACGTCTAGGTTCGGATCATTTTTGACCGCATTCACGAGGGACTCGGCTACTCCCAGAGTCCGGCGGCTCCCCATTAGGTAGGCTGCGCGTAAGCGCACGCGCCAGTGCTTGTCCTGGTCTCCCAGCAGCGCGATCAATTGGCTGTTGGTGAGAGACTCATCTTTTTCGGACTTTAGCGATGGGTAGAGAGTCGCCACCGGGATCGTGTGCGAACCAAGCCGGGTGCCCGAAGCGTAGAAATTCTTCACCCGGGTGATCTCCGCTGCCGCCCCGTCGCGGAGCCGCTGATCCGCTTTCTCGTCTTTGGACTTCGTCACCAACTTGTCGTAGGCGAGGCGGCTACCGTTGGCGATAGCATCGTCGGCCAGCATCGTCAGTTCGTTGCGCGCTCCAAGAATTTCGAGCTGCGCCCAAGCGTCACCTGGCTCCACCGATATCTGCTTCTTGATCCGTTCGAGATCGGTGCCGAACTGACTGAACTCTGCCTCTGCCTCATCCACGTGTTCGCGCAGTGCCTCGGCCTCTTTAGCAGTAACTCCATCCGGCGCGACCGCCGTCGCCTGTAGCCAATTCCGGATCATCCCTCCGAAGATGGAAAAGAAAATTAGCCCCAAAACGAGCTGCGACGCAGCGAACATTCCCAGCATTTTTAGCGGGCTGGTCATCTTCCGGTTCCGCTGCCGGCGTCGATGAGAACCGGCGGTATCTGGGATCGCGCTGATGATTTCGGTGTTGTCGCTCTTCGTGGTCGCCCGGGTTGGCGTTGGCGTGGTGGCTGGATGCGCAGCTCTCGGTGGTGGCGTATAGCTCGCTTGGCGCTGCGGGTAGTTTCCAGTCGGGGTCACATTCTCGCCGGCGACTGGCGGGTGAACGACTCGCTCAACTTCCTCAACTTGAACGCCTTTTACCAAATTCTCGCCCCTGCCGATCGCCCGCATCAACGGGTCATCGGTCGCAAGCGGCTGTTGGCTATTGGGGGAATTCATCAAAACTACTAGAATCAGTGTGGCGTACATTCTGGGCGCATTCAAATCAATCGCAAAACAGTGGGTTTTCCTTAAATAGACGATCTTGTGGCGACTCAGAAACCGTTGCGCCCAGCACCAAATCAGGGCACTTTCCTTACCTGTCTTCGTCTCTCCAGTATTACCATGGGCAAATCTCGCCTCATTCCCACCGCATTTGTCCTTCTGCTCCTCGCGAGCCTCGGGTGGGCAGCGGTGTACGCCTACGACAAAGGGCTGACCAAGCGCTGGCGCGAGATGATCATGGACGAACTCTCGCGCCGGGGCATCGAGGCGGAAATCGGTAAGCTGACCTTCGATCCATTCGAGGGTCTGGTCGCGCGCAAGGTCAGCATCTTCGAAGACGAGGATCACAAGAATGTTCTCGCTACCATCAACAACATCACGCTGGACATCGACCTTGCACGCCTCGTTCGCAAAGAGCAGTTCCTCAATACGATCGATCTGCGCGACGCCGATATCTCGTTCCCCATCGATCCGACCAAGCCGCAGGGTCGGCGCATCGATATCAAGAATTTTGGTGCGCGCATCCAGATGCCGGATGACACGATCGATATCCAGAAGGCTGAATTCGAGATCGGTGGGCTGATCGTCAGCTTGCGCGGCTCCCTGCAGCAACCCTCGCCAAAAATCGAGGATGACGAGCCCTCACCCGACACCCGCAAGCAGCGCCAGTTCATCGCAGACCTGATCGGGCAGATCGAGAAATTCTATGTAACTGGCGCGAAGCCGCGACTCGAGGTCGAGGTTTTCGGCGACTTGGATATCCCCTCAGAGATCGAGTTGAAATGCCAGCTCCGTGCGACTGAGGTCACCCGCAACAATTACTCGTGTGATCGCCTCGAGGCGGATATCGAATTCAAGTACCCGCTGATCACGCTCGAACGCCTGCTCATCACGGACACTCACGGTGAATTGTACGGCCATGCCGAACACAGCATCGGTGGCGATAGCGTCACCTTTGACTTCGAATCTTCCGTTGACTCCCACACCTTGCTGCGCTCGATCCTCGATACGCCGGCCTTCGGTGAGGTGGTGTTTTTCGATCCGCCTCGCGTGCAGGTCGAAGGCGAATATTTTATCAGGGAGAAGCCCGAGGTCGGGAGGCCGCCCATCCGTGTGTTCGGCAATGCCGCCTGTGGAAAATTCAAGAGCCGCAGTGAGGTGTTTGAAGGGTTCCACGCCGATTTCTCCATCGACCGCGAGAAGTTTTTTTTCCGCAATGTCCTGCTCGAGCACAAGACTGGAACCGCAGAGGCGAAACTACTCTACAATCGTGAGGACGGCATGCGCTACAGCGCCACCGTTGACCTTAGCCCGAAGATTTTCTCGATGTTCATCGACAATGACGTGGCGACGAAGATGATCGACCGCTTCGACTTCAACCGGCAGTCCAACTTCTTCGTCAAACTTGATGGCCGGGGCCCGGCGCGCGATCGCAAGACTTGGCACACGGTCGGGAAAGTCAACGCCAGCAATTTTCGCTACAACGAGATCCCTGTGCAGAGCGTTCAAACCAAGTTCACCGTCGATGAGCAGATCCTGACCTTCTCCGACTTCCAGCTCGATCGCGAGGAGGGATCCATCTTTGGTAAAGTGGCGCGTATCGACAGCAAGCGGAAGCTCGCCACCGTCAGTGGGGTCTACGGGACCGTCGATCCTGTGGCGACCACCGGCTATTTCGCTCCTAAGGTGGCCAAACACCTGGAGCGGTACCAGTTCGCGGAGGCTCCGACTGTCACGCTAGAGGGCGATATCGGTCTCAAAGGGCCAACCGGAAACAACTTCACAGTGACGTTTAAGTCACCGGGCAGCGCGCGCTACACTTTCCTCAATAAGTCGCTGCCGATCGTCGCCCCGGACGGCAGGGCAACCATCGTCGGGACGAAGTTGAACCTAGATCTGAAGTCGAAACTCTTCGATGGCAACGTCGACGTCGAAGGCAACTTCAACTTGAAGCGTGGCGAAAAGGCGTTTGAGGCGAAGGTCGCCGTCGACCGTATCGACTTCAGCAAACTGGTCGACACCTACGAGATCAAGACCGAATCGCAGGGGACGTTCACCGGCAATGCGAACCTCCGCGGGCAGGTCGGTGCGCTGGAATCGATCGACGCCAACGGTTCGGCCATCCTCTACAACGGCAACGTGTTCGCGATTCCGACGCTTGGACCGATGTCGAAACTCATCAACCGCATGATGCCGAAGAACCCTGACGCCGGATACAGCATCGCCAGCGAGGCGTCATCCAAACTGCAGATGAGCAATGGAATCCTCAGCGCGAAAAATTTTGAGGCGACTGCAGGAGGCTTCCGCATCCGTGGCGAAGGCACGGTCGACCTGATCGCGCAGGAGATCGATTTCAATGCACAGATGAACGTGCGCGGAGCACCGGGCGTCGTCCTCTTCCCGGTTTCCCGCCTTTTTAAATACAAGGGCGAGGGGTCGATAAGCAACCCGACTTGGCGGCCGGTCAATTTCACCCTGCCACGTGGTGACGGGCCAGGAATTCTCGGAGGTCCCGGTATCTTGCCGCGGAATCGCAACAAGGGAGAGGGTGATGATGCGATGGCTGACGAGGGCGGTGGGATCTGGCGGCCACGCCTTCTGGAGAACGGGATCCCGATCGTCAAACCACTGCGCAAGGGGATCGTCAAAGGCGTCCTCAAGGGGGGAGAGATACTCAAAGACGGCGGTGAGGCCATTATCAAAACCGGCGGCGATGTGGTGAAGAAGACTGGCGAGAAAATTCTCGGCAAAGATGAGAAAGAGGAAGACCCTGCGCCGCCGAAAGCCAAGGCCGTGACCGAGTAGCGTGGCTCTAACCGCCCGATAAAATCGGGTAGCGGCACCACGTTTTTGGATCCAGGCTTTCGTCGTCGAGGTGGAAACTTGGTGCGTAACGTTCGCGCTTCCACTGGTTCCGCCGCCACAGGCGGAAGAAGCGGTCGACCCACTCGCGGATTTTTTCCGGCGCGTATTGGGGGAACTGCGCTTGAATCAGCTCCACCAACTCGTAATCGAGTTTTTTGTCGCGGATCGCATGGCGCTCAATCGCATCGAGTAGCGGGTAAGGCATGAGATCGCCCTCGTCCGTCTGACCAGTTTCCAACGGGCGGAGCTCGGCGGTCGGGTCTTGCACATTGATGAAACTCAACTCCGGGACAGTCGGAATTCCCGGTGCACCGACCTGCTCCATCCACACCAACCACTCGCGCAGAAAAGCTTTGTCGATCCCGCCGATCGGGCTAAGCCCGCCGCAGGTGTCACCGTCCATCGTCGCGTAGCCGACCGCGGCCTCCGAACGATTACTCGTCGCCAGCAGCAGTGCGCCGCGGATATTAGCCATCATCCACACTCCCGGCGCCCGCACCCGCGCCTGGATATTCTGCAGCGCGAGGTCGTCTCGTTTCCAAGTCAGTTCGCGCTCTAGGCTGGCCTCGACCATTTTACGATACCCGCTCACCAGGTGATCGATTTCCCACTTGTGGAAATCAGCCCCCAGTGCGCCCGCCAGTTCACGTGCTGCAGTCTCGGTAGTCTCCGAGCTGTTCTCTGTCGCTTGATACACGCAGGTCAACAGCTGGTTTACCGCCCTGCGCTGGTCGAATGGCTCCGAGAACTTGATGTGCCCTAACTTTGCCAGAAACCCATCGAGCCCGAGTTCCTCGATCCCGACATGCACCATCAGCGCGCACAACGTCGCCACCGCAGCTGAGTCCGCCCCGCCGCTCAGGGAGACGACGAATCCCTGCGAGTAGCTCTTGCGCATGTAATCGAACAGCCCGAGGCACTCGGCTCGAGTAAACTCCTCCTCCTTCGAAAGGATGCGCGGTTCCTCTTCCTCTCCAGGAAACTCTGGCGTCACCTTCGGGAACGAGAACTCACGCCGCACGACGAGTTCTTCCCGGTC
>JBLHKE010000361.1:0-7719 GCA_047619485.1 Verrucomicrobiales bacterium
ACTGGATCAGGGTTCTCCGCGGTGACCTGAAGCAATTCCGACGCAAGTCCAAGGCTTTTGAAGTCGAGCTTGGCACCACCTTCGAGGTTCCCCGCAGTGACGGCAGAGAAGAGTTTGAACGCTTGGTTCGAGAGAAGTGACGCGCGATCTGGGGCGTGGGAGCATCCATCTTATGGCTGGACTCCCATGTGCGTAACCGGGGCAACTCGATCGCGTAACGCAAAGCTTGGTCTTGTTGGCAGTTGGAAGGTCAGTGAGAACGCCGGATCGAGTTGGGACATGGAAGGAGGCGACACCGCAGTTCAGAACCTCGCAAATTGGCTATCGTCGTTCAGCCGGGTGCTTGCAGACACCTTTCACCCCTGAGACAGACATCGCTTTTGCATCCTTAGGGCTTGTCAGTAAATAACTCCTACAATCTGCTGGTTATTTTGGCCATCACCCGCGTTAACTTCCAACTCAAATAGCCCGCTATCATCGCTGAAATCTGCCTTGGTGCTGGCTAAAATTCCTGCGCATCTTTGTATGACTTATTTCCTGACAAGCCCTTAGCGACTTTCCAGGTTGCCAGATTACCGTCTTTCCGACCGCTATTATCCCGCATCGGGTGCATCTGCACAATTCTCTTCTCCACGTCAACGACCTCAATCGTCGAACTCAATTCTATCGAACCATTTCTGTGTTTGGTTGAGGTCACGACCCCGTTTGGGTGGATGGTGCATTTCCACTTCGATGTCCTCAAACGCCATTCCCCGGCAAGGCTGGCGATTAGATCAATCTGCTCAATTTGTGCTAGATGCCAGCCCTACAAAGATAAACCAGACCACCAGTCGAGAGATGTTTTCCTATGATCTCACACTACCATCCTGACAGCGACGCCAAGGTGTTCAAGAGCTGACTCAATTCCCGGTTCGTCGCGACCAGTATGACAGGCGGTGTATCGCTTGCTAGAAGGCACGGCATCCCGGGGAGGAATTCAACCGGCCAGCACATCACGCAATGCCCTCCTCGAAGCTTTGTCTACCAGCGTGAAGACGCGCTCGACGTAGTCTTTCTGATACGACGCCCGGTGACCTTTAACCTTTACCAACTCGCAGTCGAGAGCATCGATGTATTGATAGAACTTCCGGTAGAGGTCGTGGTGATTGAGCAACTTTCCCCGACCTGACAAGTAGTCTGCCGCTTCTAAACGTGCGCGTCTTCCCACAAGCTCCACGACGTTCTGCGAGTCGGTGTGGATCATGATCTTGCCGCGGAATCCCTGCAACTCGCCGAGGACGTGCAACAAGACCTGTAGCTCGAGCTTGGTCGATGAGGTCTGGTCGAAGCTTACGATCTTGACCCGCGGCACTAGGGACTCGACTGGAGGTTCATAATCCTCGAACGCCAAGTAGGCACCGCAGCCTTTTCCCGAGCCAGGATCGACGCTTCCATCCGTGAACAGCATGAGCTTGCCCATTTTAGTGCGGATATTGATCTGGGTGAACCGGCATCGATACCTGTGTCGCTCCAGCTTCTTTGTCTTGTAAGGGGTGCCTCCGAACAGATTCACGAATAGCTCGCACCAAGCCGATCAGGAGGAGCGTTCCGCCTGCGAATGGAACACCCCAGTGGATCGGCAGATACAAGACCCACAATTTGTCATCCAGCGAAGCCGAGAACACGAACAGTAGCGCGAGTAGAGCAGCCCAGATGCAGGCGTAAATTGTAAGGCGCTTCATTCGATTGGGGAACCTATCGATCTGGCTCTGTGGTGTCAAAGTTCATCTCCCGCAGAGCAATCGCCCCTCTTCCTCGCTACGTTGTGGGTGGACAATGGTTGATTGGCACCCTAAAAGGGTGGGTAAGAAAATGTGGCTTGTTAGCCTGATTCTTCATGAAAAAGCTTTCTAGCCGAGTCCTCCGTGGTCTCAGATCCTCTGTCTTTGCAATTTCCCCCCATGAATCAAACTACCATGATCAAGCGTGATGTTTTCCAATTGTCTCCGCTGCCGCTTCTGCTGGCTCTCTGTCTCCTACTAAATTCAAACACTGTTCAAGCGGCTCCGGCAAGCTTGGTCGTCTCCCCGGGCGAGTTGGCTGGAATGTCTCGGATCTATGCGGTGGACAACGACCAGTTCGACTTCAACGACGCCTACACGGTCGACAACTCCGCGAGCTTCGCCGTGGGCTCGTTCTCCCGCGTCGCCTACTACATCGAATTGGGGCCGATCGGAAACACCAGATGGGTGTGGGTATCGATGGACACGTTCAACGCCAACCCCACTGGGCTCGGCGTCCCCAGAGCGGGAACTGGCATCGTCGAGAACGGTACCCTCGTCAGCAATTTGAATGTCGAAACGAATCACCTAGGCGTCACCGCCGGCACCGGGCTCGAGGGCATCATCGAATTTTGGGCCAGCAACTACAACCCGAACGGCGGTGGGCAATTCGGATCGGACAACGGGCGATTCGACTGGAAGGACAGCGGCGGTAGCACGAGCAACGGCCACGGCTCCTTCCAGATCTTCTCCTTCACCAACCCCGCCAAGACGGACGCACAAACGCTATTCGGCATCACCGCCAACGGCGGTAGCGGCATCGGTGACCAACCCACGGGTGAGCCCGATTGGACCTTCGGCCCGGGGACCGGATCCTATGCGATCAGAAACCTCGAGATCTATGTGAACGTCACTTCCCTTGCCGTCGACGACACCGGCAGCACCAGCGATGACACCGTACTCACCGTGGTCGATCCCGGCACCACCGCCTCGTTGCTCGCCAACGACAATGGTGCACCTCATAGCGTTTCTAACTCCTCCCCGACCAGCGTCGAGGGCGCGAGTGTGTTGGTCGCCAGCGACGGCACTTTCAGCTACGACCCGACCACCTCGCCGACCTTGCAGGCTCTCCTTCCGGGGCAGACGCTGGTAGATACGTTTAGCTACACCATCCGCGATGGGTCAGCTCCAGCCGCACTCGGCGGCGTTACTTCTGAGCTGGAATTGTGGCTCGACGCCAGCGACATCGATGCCGACGGATCGCCAGACTCACTCGCGGCTGGCACCCCGGTCACGAACTGGCAGGACAAGTCCGGCAAGGGGAGAGATTTCGATGATGTGATCGGTGATGCCAGCTACGTCACAAGCAGCTCCCACCGCCGGCCGGCGGTGAATTTCGACGGCGATGATGCGCTCAGGATGAACGCCGCCCACAACCCGCGCACTTTTATCGACGGCAATGGCGAATACACCCTAATCACGGTGGCCCGCTATTCGGGTGGAAACCGCAACCGTGTCATCTCGGCGCGCACTGGGCACAACTGGCTGTTCGGCTTCCACGGCAATAGCGTCAACCGTTGGTATTCTGATGGCTGGGGCTCGCTGGATGTCGGCGGCGCCATTACGAACAATTTGGACTGGCACGTCCACATGAACCTGATGAACGTGTTCGGCGACGTCTCCAACCCAGCTGGAGATTACTATCTCGATGGAGACCTTCTTACAGACGATGGCCGCGGCACCGGCAACGGCTTCGCCAACAACGTTCCCGATGGATTGTCACTGGGCGCGTGGAACGGTCTCGGGGAAGCTTCGACAGCGGAAGTCTCGGAAGTCATCATGTACAACCGAGTGCTGACCGAACCCGAGCGTCTCGCCGTCGAAGGATACCTAAATGATAAGTACTTCGGCACCACGGCCACCGTCACCATCACTGTATCTGGCAGCGACAACCCGCTGCTCGCCGAAGACGATGGCTACACCACCGATGAAGGGACGGCGATCGTGGTTCCCGAGTTCAGTAACCTAATGGAATTAAATTCGCTCACGACCGGTGACTACGCGGTCACGGCCGATGGCGAAACCTTCGACGCCTTCGTCGATAACGACGGCACTAACAGCTGGTTACTGGTCGGTCGCGGCCGGCAGGGATGGGCTTGGACTGACGCGGGCCTGGGCAGCGTGGGCGACGTCAATGACAACCTGGGAACCCCGGCGGCTTTCACCCCGGCCTACTATCGTTCGGCAATCATCAACGACCTGATCACCAGCGCAGGTTTCGATCTGACCGACATCGAAATACGTATCAAGCGCGCCGCCGATCCTGCTGGTGCGAGCTACCAAGAAGATCGCTGGCGCCACACGGCGCAGACAGCGTGGGATTGGGTCTTCCCGAATCCGTCCCAGGCCGCCGTTGTCCATGAGATTGTCAGCGGTCCGTTTGGGACACTGGGCGCTCACAACGCCAACACCCACGACGAAGGCGGAAACAACTGGCAGCGGATTTTCACCTGGGCCTGGGGTGGGCACGCCAACCAGCAGGGATTTAGTTATGGTAGCGCTATCAACAACGGCTCCAACAACGCCACCTCTTTTCTCTGGGAAAATGGCAACGAGAACCACGCGATCCCCTACACCGAGGTCTACATCCGCGCCACCGCTGCATCGGGTGGCAATGCTTCCCTGTTAGCCAACGATGTCGATCCAGACACCCCGTTCTTCATCTCCTCTATCGATACCACCGGAACCCTCGGCCTGGTGAATGTCCCGACTGGAATCACAGGCGGTACCGGGAACTTTGAATACGATCCGAATGGGATGTTCGAATCCCTCAACGTCGGCGACACGGCCACCGACACTTTCACTTACACCGTTACCGAAATCGAGCCGCCTTTCGCACGATTCGTCCGTGTTGAAAACAATGGTGGGGCAATCCGGCGCATGGATATCGGGGAAATCGAAGTGTTCGAGTTCGGTGTGACTCCAATCGTGGGCAACGCTGGCGGATCTGGGGCGCTCAACCCGACGATCGATCTGGCGACGCTCGCCAACGGGGCGACGGTTCATTCGCAGACGGCGAGCCAGCCCCACGGGGGCAACACCACCACCATCATCAATGGTGCGGAAAACGGCGGCGGTAGTACCTGGTCGAGCAACGGGGTCGGCAACTTCGTCGTCATCGATCTCGGTGCCAGCTTCTCGCTCGGATCTGTCCGTGTCCACCAGCGCAACGACGGCTGCTGCCAGGACCGCCTGCGAGACTTTACGGTATCGATGTTGGCCGACAGTGGCGGCAGTCCGGGCGCGGTCGTGCAGAGCGGCGTCTTTGCCACACAGCCGGCAAACAATTCGTTTGGTGAGCCGGCCTTCGCGCCAATTTTGGGTGCTGCCGAAACCGCCACCGTGACCATGACCATCACCGGCGTGAACGACCCACCGGTGCTGACCTCGCCGATCCCAGACCAGCTGATCATGACCTCAAACCCGACGGTCGACGTGTCGCTGTTCGACTATTTCGAGGACGTCGACAATGACGACGACGAGCAGATCTACACGGTGACGATCAACACCAACGGGGTGCTGATCCAGACTGACCCGATCAACTCGGTGAACGGCATCCTGACGATCAACACGCCATGCACGCTGATCGGGACCGCGGAGATCACCATCGAGGTGGAGGACACCGGCGCCGAGACCATCACCGACACCTTTACGGTGACGGTGACGGACGACGTCGGCCCGGTGATCAGCTGCGCGCAGGACATGTTCTACAACGTGCCGGTAGGAATGACCGCCACAGCCAACTTCGGCAGCGTGACGGCCTGGGACAAGGTCGACCCTGCACCGACATTGGGGTTCGTGCCCAACGCCAGCTTCGCGTTCCCGATCGGCAGCACGCTGGTCACCTGCACGGCAACCGACGCCAGCCTTAATGAAACGATCGAGACCTTCTACGTGCACGTATTTGAGATCCAGTTGACGGCTGGCACGCGAGTCCTCGACGTGGTCAGCCTGCGCGGAGATGCCGCACCGGACGCCGGCGGCAGCGCCGGGGTACCCGCTGGCTCTAGCGTGCTGGTGCACCAGGCGGCAGCGCTCAACAACAACGGCGACATCCTCTACACGGCTGCGTTGTCGGATGCCGGAACCAACAATCGTGCGGTGTTCCGCTGGGACGCCAGCGGTGATGAAGCACTGGCGGTGCGCAACATCCCGGTGCCAGGCGGCAGCGGCGCGAACTACGGCACCTTCTCGGAACTGGCGATCAACAACGGTAGCGCGAGTACCTTCCAATCGGCCACCAGCGCCGGCAATGGCAACTTCCTGCACGACGGCACCACGGTGAGCGACGCGGCCCTCGCTGGCACGACCGCTGCGGGCACGACCGGCAACTACCGTGTGCTGCGCAAACCGGCAATCACCTCCGGCGGCGAGGTGCTGACGGTGTCGAACCTGAAGACGGGCGTCGGTGGGATCACCGCAGCCGACGACACCGGCGTGTGGCTCAGCGGCAGCGCCGTGGCGCTCGCTCGCGAGGGCGGACTCTCACCGATCACGAACACCGACCACGGACAGATCCACCCGCGCGTAGTGGCTAGCGCGGCGGGCAACCAGGTCGCGTTCACCAGTTACCTGCTCGAGCAGGGAGGATTCGACGGGACAGACAACACGGCGATCTTTGCCGGCCCGCCCAGCGGTCCGCTGGTAGAGATCGTGCGTGAAGGCGCCGCCTCGCCAGGCGAGACCGGGGTGGAGATCGAGACGATCACCGGCGAATCGGTGAACAGCTCCGGCAGTGTGGCCTTCATTGGCAACGTGCGTGGTACCGGGATCACCTCGGCCAACAACGCCGGGCTGTGGTGGAGCGACGGGACGACGATTCGCAGCATCGCCCGCGAGGGTGCGCTGGCACCGTGCCTGCCGGTAGCGGACGAGGTGTTCGCACGCTTCAAGAGGATCTACAACTGCGACGACGGTAGTGTGTTCTTCTACGCCTACCTGAAGAGTGCCACGGGGTCGCCGGTGGTGAACTCAACCAACGACGGCAGCATCTGGCGCTACGATACGGTCGGCGGTGGTTTGCACCTAGTGGCGCGCGAGAGTCATGTGGCACTAAGCACCGACGGATCGCAGCTCGGGACACTGCTCGACTTCGACTGCAACCAGGTGGGCGGGATCGTCTACCTAGCGACGTTTGTGGCCAACATAGGCGACACCACCTCGAAGGTGCGCGACGGCGTGTGGCTGGCGCGCGATTCTAGCGACGTGGCACCGGTGTTGGTGATGCGCCGCGGAGATAATTTCGACATCAGCGGTGAGGAGCACGTGGTGAGTAATATCAAACTGAATGCGCAATCGAACCCCGGCGGTGGCACGGGAGGCTATGGCAAGGTGATCAACGACAGCGGCGAGATCCTATTGAACCTGTCGCTGAACAAGAACAAGTCAGGGCTGTTCAAGATGCAGATGCCGTAGGCTCGCGGAGGAGATCGCAAAGCAGGCTACCAACAACCCAGTGCTCCGGCACTAACCAAGTCACACCCCCGATCTCAGCCGACCAACTCCTCGCACGATCCGGTTTTCCCTGTGAAATGTCCTCGAAGAGCCGGCTCGTTTCCGGTATCAGGCTCCATGAACTTCATCCTTCGCCCCTGGCAGCTGTTCTTCCTGATCCTCTCTGGCTTGGTCAACCGTTAGCAACAACAGATTATCGAATTTCAGGATGCGCAGATCCGAGCGCTGATGGACAGAATGGGCCGCAAGCGCATCCTCCTCACCGACGACCAACGACGGGTTCTGGCCGTCAAAGCAAAGGCTCTCGGTCGCAGGGCGCTGATGGAACTGACGACCATCGTGACTCCCGATACGATATTGCGCTGGCACCGGCGGCTCGTCGCAGAGAAATGATGAAGTCCGAGTGTCTCGATAGGATGATCTTCTTCGGGCGACGATCACTGGA
>JBLHKE010000362.1:0-7714 GCA_047619485.1 Verrucomicrobiales bacterium
TCCTTGAACCTCCCACCTGCGTTGGCGTTTCCTCCGAGTAGTTCACTACACAAAGCAAACTCCGCCTTGGTGGGCGGATCAATGACTGCCCATCTATTGTCCAACTTATTTCCGAACAAGCCCTAAGCCAGCCCGCTGCGTACCAGCAAAGCATTCAGATCCGGCCCGCGTCCCATGAAGTTCTCGAACAGTTGTGCCGGGTCTTCTGAGTTACCTTTGCTCAGCACTTGCTCACGGAAGTCATTGCCCACTGTCGGATTGAGCACGCCCTCTTCCTTGAAACGTGTGAACGCGTCGGCGTCGAGCACCTCAGCCCACTTGTAGCTGTAGTAACCCGCGGCGTATCCGGTCGGGCTGGCGAACAGGTGGCCGAAGCGGCGTGCCATGGACGGGGCTTTGGTCTGGGTCGGGATCATGTAGCCGTCGAGGATTTGCTCGGCGAGCTCGTCTAAGTCGGTCCCCTCTGGTGCATCCGCGTGTTTGATGTGCAGGTCCAGGTCGAGTTTGCCGAGGCTCAACTGGCGCATCATCATGGTGGCGGAACGGTAGTTGCGCGCGGCGATCATCTTGTCGAATAGCTCATCCGGAATGACCTCGCCGGTCTCGTGGTGGCGCGCGAACAGGTCGAGCGTCTCGCGCTCCCAGCAGAAGTTCTCCATGATCTGCGACGGCAGCTCGACGAAGTCCCAAGCGACGTTGACGCCGTTGAGCGATTTCACTTCGACGTCGCCTAGCAGGTGGTGCAGCAGGTGGCCGAATTCGTGGAACACGGTCTCGACCTCACCGTGCGTCAGCAGCGCGGGGGTGTCGCCAACGGCTGGGGTCATGTTGCCGCAGATCAGGCCGAGGTGCGGCGTGCGCGGGTCGGGCGTGCCCGTCTTGAAGTAGTTCATCCACGCGCCGGCACGCTTCGAGTCGCGCGGGTGCCAGTCGGCGTAGAAGCTGCCGAGATGCTGGCCGTCTTCGCTGTGCAGTTCGTAGAACTTGACCTCCTCGTGCCAGGTGTCGGGGCGTTCGGCAGGCTCGTTGATCTTGACCTTGTAGATGGTCTCGACGATGCGGAACATGCCTGCGAGCACGCCATCGATCGGGAAGTACGGGCGCAGCACTTCGTCGTCGAAGTCATACAGCTCTTGGCGGCGTTTCTCGGACCAGTAGGCGATGTCCCACGGCTCCATCTTCGCGGCTCCGGCGCCGGTTTTCTCTGCGCGGTATGCCTCGAGCTCTGCGGTCTCTTTCTCGAACCCCTCTTCGACGCGATCATGCAGGTCTTCGACGAAGGCGAGGGCGGTCGCGCCTTCTTTCGCCATGCGTCGCTGTAGGACCAGGTCGGCGAAGTGTTTCTGTCCGAGCAACTCCGCTTTTTCCTGGCGCAGTTTGAGGATTTGGAAAATCAGCGCGGTGTTGTCGTGCTCGTTGTGGCGCCCGATCCCGGTCGACCCTTCCCAGACCTGCTTGCGCAAGTCGGCGTCGTCGACGTGCTCCATCACCGGGAGCATCGAGGTGATCTTCTGGGTGAGCCGCCATTTGCCATCGTGCCCTTTGGCGGAGGCATCGGCGGCGGTGGCGGCCTTCGGGGTCGATGGCAGGCCGGCGAGCCTCTCCTCGTCCTCGATGATCAGCTCCCACGCGTTGGTCGAGTCGAGCACGTTCTCGGAATACTTCTGCGTCACCTTCGCGAGTTCGGCGATGACTTCCTCGAGGCGTGATTTTTTATCGGCGGGTAGGTCGGCGCCGCTCTGGCGGAAATCGGCGAGCGTTTCGTCGAGCAGACGTTTTTTGGCACCTGTTAGAGCAGCGGCATCGGCGGTCTCGGAGTAGGCTTTGACGCGCGACCACAGCCCGGTGTCGAGGTGGATGCCGGCGAAAAATTCTGACACGGCGGGCAGCATCTCGTTGTGGGCGGCGCGCAGCTCGTCGGAGTTGTTGACACCGTCGAGGTGCCCGACCTTGCCCCAGGCTTCACCGAGGTCTTCGGTGGCCTTCTCAAGCGCCTCGAGGGTGTTGTCAAAAGTGAGATTTTCCCCTTCAGTGACTGGTCTGGCTAGCTCGGTGATGTTCGCCTTGGCGCCCTCGAGGGCTGCGGTGAGGTCGGGGACGACGTGGTCGGGCGTTAGTTGGCTCCAGCAGATCTGGAAGGCATCGTCTTGAAATGGGCTTTTCATTTTGGTAAAGTGGGATTAGTTCGGGGCATCGCCGCAGCGATCTATTTCGGAATAAAATCCGCCGCTGCTGCGTCCTAGACGCATCCAAGCCGGCGGGCTAGGTGTTTCCACCTAACAACAATTTTATGAAAACAAAACTCAAAACCACCTCCGCGGTCAAAGACCGCTACGCGGCAGGCGCCAAGGCTCAGGAGCCTGCCCTGTGCTGTCCGGTTGACTATGATCCGCTGTTCCTCAAAGTCATTCCTGATGTGGTCATCGAGCGCGACTACGGTTGTGGTGATCCGAGCAAGTACGTGCGGCCAGGCGAGACGGTGCTCGACCTCGGCAGCGGCACCGGCAAGATCTGTTTCATCGCCTCGCAGGTGGTGGGCGCGGAGGGTAGTGTGATCGGCGTCGACATGACCGACGACATGCTCCAGATCGCGCGCGAGAATGCGCCGATTGTTGCCGACAAGATTGGTTATGCGAACGTCGAGTTCCGCAAGGGACGTATCCAGGACCTGGCGCTCGACCTCGATGTCTTCGAGAAGAGGCTCGCCGCCGAGCCAGTGGCGAACGCCAACGCCTATCTTGCCGCCGAAGATGCTGCCGAGGAGATGCGCCTCAGCGAGCCGATGATCGCCGACGAGTCCATCGATGTCGTCGTCTCTAACTGCGTGCTCAACCTCGTGAGTGTCGCCGAGCGCAAGAAGCTCTTCTCCGAGGTGTTCCGTGTTCTCAAAGTCGGCGGCCGGGCGGTTATTTCTGACATCGTCTGTGATGAAGACGTCCCGCTCGAGATGCAGGAAGATGCCGAACTGTGGAGTGGTTGTATCTCCGGCGCGTTCCGTGAAGATGATTTTCTTCAGGCCTTCGAAGACGCCGGTTTCTACGGTGTGCAGATTTTGAAACTCGACAAGGAACCGTGGCGGACGGTGAAGGGGATCGAGTTCCGCAGCATGACCATCGAGGCGACCAAGGGCAGCGACGATACCTGCCTAGAACGCCACCAGGCGGTCATCTACAAGGGGCCATTTAAGAGCATCACCGACGACGACGGGCATACGATGGTGCGCGGTAGGCGCTACGCCGTGTGCGACCGCACTTACCGCACTTACAAAAGCGGACCCTTCGCCGACGCGTTCGAGTTCATCGACCCGCGCGTCGAGGTGCCGATGTCAGATGCTGAGGTCTACGATTGCAGTGTCACCGCGCTGCGCCCGGCCGCTGTGACCAAAGGTGCCGTCTACGATGCGACCACCGAGGCGAGCGATTGCTGCGAGCCAAGCGGCGGATGTTGCTAGGCCGGGGACAGGCTCGATAAATTTGCTGCTATCCTAGCGCGCATCATCTTCGTGAAAAATGAAATCGTAGTGAGCTGTTGATCAAGGAGCTTGGGGCCACCACTCGCGTGGGACAATCACAGATCGTAATGCGCCATAGATAGCAGCTTTTTTGAGTCCTCGACGAGCTCGAGATGCGGCATCGGCTCGTCAGCGAGAATTCTGTCCGCACCTCATTCCCACAGTAGGCTTTTGGAGGTGCCCTTTACAAAATCTTTACAATTTTCAGGCGAACCTGAACTCAATCCTTACAAAGCAGGGGTTCATGGTAGCATGACCATTTCCACCAAGCGCCAACGGCAATCGTTTTTCTGCATGCAACCCATCCTCCACAAAGTCCTCTTCGCCCTCCTAGCCAGTGGCACGATCGCCAGCGCGGATCCTCTCATCCACTCCTGGTACACTGATGGGACTGGAAAATATGCGCGGATTTATGAAACGACAGCCACTGCGACCGCGGGTCCGGGTGCAGCGGTGACGACGTGGGATCGTGGCGAGGGCAACCAGGCGCAGCCGACCTACGTCGGCGTGAATGAGGTCAGCTACACGGAGACCGATGTCTACGTGCGCAGCACGGGTCTCGGCAGCCACATCATGGGGCCGTGGTACCTAAATGTGGCGAAGACGAACCTGTTTCCAAACTACCCGGCAAACCTCGCCGTCATCTATCGCTTCCCGCGCGATCCAGGGACGGTGCCGGTGACGAAATCGCTGACCGGGCTCGGGCGCATCGGGATGTTTGTCGATGGGGTTTCGATGTTCGATACGCGCGATGCTTTTTCCTACGACACCTCGGCGGGACAAGACGACAACCCGATGGCAGGTGGGGCAGTCACTGGCGATGACGTCTGGAACCGCGACGCCTACGTCAACGAGAGCGTCACTTTTGATGCTGGCAACGCCCACCAGGCGCGATCCCACTACCACTACCACGCGAATCCACCGGGTTTGCGATTCGCCCTGGGCGATAGCGTTGATCACGATCCGGGCAACAACACCTACACGGAGAACTTCGACGGTGGGCACTCGCCGATCCTTGGGTGGGTGCGCGATGGCTACCCGGTCTATGGTCCGTATGCATATAGCGACGCGCTCGATGCTGATAGCGCCGTGACGCGCATGCGGTCGGGTTTTCAGAAACGTAATATCACCCAGCGGCAGGCCCTCCCGGCGGTTGCTGCACGTGATCAGGGATACACGGCAGCGGGTAGCAGCGTAGACTACACCTTGCCTGAGAACCTCTACGGTCCGGACGTCACGGCAGGTGCGGGGAGCCAGTATGAGCTCGGCCACTTCCTCGAAGACTACGAATTCCTCGGCGATCTCGGGCAGGTGCAGGGCAGCGATTTCGACCTCGATCAACACAACGGTCGCTTCTGCGTCACGCCGGAGTTCCCCGCGGGAACCTACGCTTACTTCGTCAGCATCGAGGTGGATGGCACCCCGAAGTTTCCCTACAACATCGGGCGCAGCTACTACGGCAATCCCGACGCGGACGAGGTTAATTCGATCCCCGCCGGTACGACGATCGCGTTTGAAGGCGGGCCAGAGAAGTCGCTCGAGGCGGGAGAATTGGAGTTCGGTGCTGACGAGGTGACTGTGAGCTGGAGCGCGATCGAGGGCGGCACCTACGTCGCCCAGAAATCGACCGACCTGCAAACTTGGGACGCTATGGATGGCGCGACTTTAAATGGCGACACCCTGAGCGCCATTGATGGCGACGTGGAAGTACGCAAGTTCTACCGCGCTAAGCTGCTGGATATCGGGCCGTTTGACGATGCTGGATTCGACGTGCAGGAGGCGGCTGCGCAGGTCTCGACGGCGGGCAACAACGTGCTGTTGATCATCGTCGACGACTGGGGCATCGACTCGAGCCCGATCGACAACCCGGGAGCCGCACGCAACGCCTCCATGCCGAACTTGCAATGGCTCGCCGACAACGGGCTGCGTTTTACCAATGCCTACGCGCAGCCGGTCTGCTCGCCGACCCGCGCGACTGCGATGACGGGTCGCTACGCTTTTCGCCACGGGGTCGGTAGCCCCCAGGGTGCCACGCTCCCGACTGACGAACTCGCGCTGCCCGAGGCATTTGCGGCAGCGGGTTCGCCGTACGCGCTCGCCTCTTTCGGCAAATGGCACCTTGGCGGTGGTGCGACCGGGCCCGCGACGCTCGGCGGGTGGCCAGAGTTTGCCGGGATCCTCCAAGGCGCGGTGGCTGACTACTGGGACTGGGACAAGACGATCAATGGCACCACGACTGCCGTCACCGACACCTACACGACGACCGATCAGGTCAACGACTCGATCGATTTCATTGCCGCGCAGGGAGCGAACCCTTGGCTGTGCTGGCTGGCGCTGAATGCGCCCCACACGCCGTTCCACGAACCCGACGCCTCGCTGCTGCCGTCGAACCCGACCGGTTCGACCGGCCGCGACCTCTACGAGAAAGTGCTCGAGGCGATGGATACCGAGATCGGACGACTGCTCGCCTCAGTCGACCTCACCAAGACCAACGTCCTATTGATTGGTGACAACGGCACACCAGGCCAGGTGGTTCAGGCACCATTCGGAAATGGCAACGCCAAGGGATCGCTCTACGAGGGCGGGACGCACGTCCCGTTCGTCGCCTACGGACCGGATGTCATTGCTTCCGGCACCAACGATAGCCCCGTCCATTGCGTCGACCTATTTTCCACCATCCTGGCACTGTCCGGGATCAATCCCGCAAGCGTTGCCACCAACGCCCTCGATTCAAGGAATCTGCTTCCCAACTTCTGCGGAGCAGAGACCCAGAATTGCCTCGTGATGGAAACATTCGGCACCAATATCAACAACCCTGGACGTGCGATCCTCGACGGCGGCTACAAGCTCATCATCTTCGATGATCCCGCCGTCACCACCGACACACCGAGCTTCGAACTCTACAACATCGGGTCCGATCCGGGCGAGGCGAGCGAATTACTCGCGGACGGCAGCGACGCGGGTGAGCAGGCGATTTACGATTCGTTGCTCGCGAAAAACACAGCACTCGGCGGAGGATTTGGTGAGACCGATGGTGGTGGTGGTGGTGGTGAGGGGACGCCGGTGAGTTCGGGCATCCTCGAGTTGAGCCCGGATTCGGGCACGCCGGGCACCACGCTGACGGTCACATTCAACTTCGACGATAACTGGCCTCAGAACGTGCCGCGATTGACCAACATGGCAGGCAATGCGATCACCCCGACCCTGACCATCGGCGGCGTCACTGGCAGCAATGTTAGTCGCCCGAGCCGCTACGTTGCGACGGCCACGTTCACGCTGCCAGCCGGCGCCGGTTTCTACGATGCAGGGGCCGTCTTCCCTGGGCCGAACACTCCCACCTTCGGGCGGACGTTCGCGTTCGAGGTGACTCCTTAGGCTCTCGGGGTTGCAAGATGACCGGGGCTTCAGGGGCTGTCGGGAGCTGGAAGTCCGAAGGTAGCTCTTGCTCCGCATCGGATATTGATCTAATCTCGTTTCCCTCGATGACGAAGAAAACGATGCAACAAGTCCAGGCGGAAGATCGTGACCGCATCGTCGACATCAACCACGACTTCTACGAAAAGCTCTGGTCGCAGACCAAGCTCTACGGGCCAGAGAATTTCAACACCTGGGAGCTGCTGGAGTCGCTCTGTAAAAAGGCGCCGCGCCGGCTGGAGGTCGGGCCTGGTCTGCGGCCGCGCCTACCGATCGAGGGCACGGTGTTCCTCGACCTCAGCCAGGTCGCCTGCGACAAGCTCAACGAGGCCGGTGGCCAAGCGCAGAAGGGCACCATCGAGTCGCTTGATTTCCCGCCGCAGAGTTTCGACCTAATCTGTATTTTCGATGTCATCGAACACATCGCCGACGATGAGGCGGTGTTCGCCCAACTCGAGGAACTGCTGGTCGACGGCGGCTCGCTCTTCTTCAGTGTGCCACTGCACTCGCACGCGTGGACAGATTTCGACACGCTGGTCGGACATTTCCGTCGCTACGATCCTGACGACCTCAAAAAGATCGTCGACGATCACAGTTTCGACCTCGAGAAAAGTGTCGTCTACGGCATGCAGCCGAAGAGCAAACTCCTCAGCGGTCTCGGTGCGTGGTACTTGCGCAAGCACTACGACTTCGCCATGTGTTACTACAACCGCTACTTCTTTCCACTCGGATTAAAACGGCAGAAGAAGCTGGTGTTCGAGGACGGTCTCGCCAGCGATGCGGACATCG
>JBLHKE010000363.1:0-7707 GCA_047619485.1 Verrucomicrobiales bacterium
CGCTGCGATCGACGAAGCCACCCTCTTCCTGTACCAGCAAGGTGTTGCCACGTGCGAATCGCAGCAGCGCGGCGCGCTCAGCCTCGCTCGATCCTGGACTGAAGGCTGACTGCCGAGCGATCCGCCCACCCGCCGCAGAGAACATGTTCCCGACATACAGATCCATCTGCCCATCTCGATTCGCATCACCCCACGACACCGACATCCCCGAAGCACGATCTTCGCTTCCTGCCTGAGCAGCGATGTCGGTGAAATACCCCGCCTCATTGCGATACAGATTATTGCGCCCGAAATCGTTGGCGACATAGAGATCCTGATCCCCGTCATTATCGAAATCTTCCCACGACGCGGCCAAACTGAATCGACGGTTGTTGGCGTCTAACCCGCTCTCAAGCGTCGCATCGCTAAACTGCCAGTTCCCGTCATTACGGAAATAGAAATTAGCGCCGCCGTTATTGGCATCGTGGTAGACAAAACTCCCTCCAGCCCCGATCACCGTGGCGCCGGCCTCGTTCGCCAAGTCACCGGCACTGTAGTGGCTCGCATACAGATCGAGATCACCATCGTTGTCGACATCCGCCGCGCACATCCCCATCGTTCCCACGCCAACCTCGAGGATCGCTACCACCGAAAATTTCGCAGCACCATCGTTCTCCGCCAGCACGATGCGCGCATACGTGGCCACCGCCAAATCCTGGTCGCCGTCGTTGTCGAAGTCGACGATCAACGCACTGCGCGACGACTCGACCCAATCGACGCCCGCCTCCGCACTCGCATCGCGCGCGCTACCGTCGGGATTTTGCAAGTAGAGCAGGTTGGGCAATCCCCCAGCCTGACAGAGATACAGGTCATCAAGCCCGTCACCATCCACGTCGCCGAGCGCCGCGCCCGGAGAACCGAGGAGCGTCATCTTACGCGTGTCTTGGATGCGCGGTAGCCAGTGGTTGGCGCCATAGACGATCTGGTTCTGGAAACTCGCGTTCGCCCCCAGCACGGACTCGGTGCACTCACGGAAGAACGGCAGTGCAGAGTCGGTCGTCGTCCGCTCGAAACTCTCGAGCTGAATCGAGCGGATCAATGGAGGATCCGCCACCTGCCAAGCGACCTGCCACACCGCGTGCAACTCAGCACCCGGCCGGCTCATTTCCAGCATCTCGCGCGTCGCAACCACCCCGTTCTCAGACATTTCAATTTCGACAGTCTTGAACTCGCAGCGCCGATCGCCCGGCTCCCCGCCGAGCGCGGCGACGACATCGCGCAACGAGCTAGCAAATCCGCTAACTCCAACCTCGGATCGCGACTCGCCAGTCGCCCCTCGCTCTACCCGCCAGCCGGCTGATTCGAAGATCTTCTCCAAATCATCGGGGACGAGATCGCTCGAAGAATAATTCGCCGCGAGCATCGGCGCCAAGGAGTTGGTGGACAGATCGTCAGAAACGATCAGCTCGGAGAGAAGTTTCAAGCGCTCGGTGATCTGCCCGTTCACCACCTCGCTATCCCAACCATCTGCCACAGGGTCATCGAGTTTCTGCCAAGCGGAATCCGACGCTCCAATCACGACTGGCGCGGTCGCCGGATCCGTCACGGATGCGGGCTCGCGATCATCACCATCGTAAGAAGATTTTTTCTTGCCGCAAGCCGACAGCGTGACGAGACCCAGAAGGATCAGGAATACCAAGGCACTCGGTTGGATTATGTCTGAAGGAAATCGCATACAACAGTAAAGCAACCTCCCTCATTCTCACCACCGAGCTAGCCTGTATTTCCGATAAATTTCGAGCACGCGGTCCTTCGAAGCCTCGGCGAAAAAGGAAGCCGCCAGCGAAAGCCCATGAAAAATGCAAGCCAAGAAGGCGCCCCAGCCACGCAGAGTAGGCTTTAGCCCATTACAGATAGGAGAAGGGCGCAGCCATTTAGCGTAGCATCTTTGGGCTGCGTCAGAATCGGCAGTCCCGTCTGCGCCGGGCATGTTCTCTCAACGACACGCCAGGCTCCCTTGGATTCCGTTCGCGCACTGGCCATCAGAAAATGGGATCGCTTCGGCGGACGCAGCCTAAAGAGGCTACGCGACGATCCGGCTTAACCTAACGTCAATGAGCTTCCGCCTGCGTCGCGACGACATGCGATTTTTTGTAGAAGGTGCCGCCCCCTCCATCACCCATGCGCGGTGGAACTGTCTGTGCGCCGCCATATCGTCGCAATTGGCAACGGGTGAAGCCTCGGTTGGTCGAATTCTAATTCTGTGTCATCATCTTTCATGCGCTCCCTCTGTTTCTTCTCCCTCATCGCCGCAGTCTCGGCGCTACTGGCTAACCCGTGTCGGGCGGATTTCGTCAATTTTGAGACCCCACAGGTCCATCCGATCGACCTCAGCCCGGACGGCTCGACCCTAGCTGTTTGCAACACCGCCGACAACCGGGTGGAATTTTTCGACCTCAGCTCTGGAACTCCGCAACCGATCGGATCCGTGGTGGTCGGCATCGATCCGGTGAGTGCTCGCTTCGAGTCGGACACCTCGATCTGGGTGGTCAACCAACTTTCGGACACGGTTAGTGTGGTCGATGTGCCAAACCGGATCGTCTTGAGCACGCTGCAAACTGATGACGAGCCCGCTGACGTCGTATTCAGCCCAGGACTGCCCCGCCGGGCATTCGTCTCGTGCTCGCAGGCAAACAGCCTCCTCGAGTTCGATCCCGCCCAGCTTGGCAATGCTCCGACGCCAATCAGCATCGACGGGGAAGACCCGCGGGCGCTGGCAATTGATCTCTCAGGGAATCTGTGCGTCGCGTTTTTTGAGTCGGGCAATGGGACGACGATTCTCGGAGGAGGAGGAGGAGCCGGAGATGGTACCACGATCGATTTTCCTCCGAACGCGGTGAACCACTCGCAAGGCCCCTACGGGGGCACCAACCCGCCGCCGAACAAGGGATCGAATTTTGAACCGACGCAGAAATCGGGCAACCCGCCCGCACCGGAAGTTGGGTTGATCGTGAGAAGAAACAATGCTGGTGCATGGCTCGACGACAACAGCGGGAACTGGACCGCGATGGTGAGCGGTAGTCTCGCCTCGGCTTCTGGACGGATCCAAGGCTGGGGACTCATGGATCACGATGTTGGTATCGTGGCGCTCAGCCCGGGGCCGGCAGATGGCTACGCTGGAAGCCTGATGAATATCTGCATGGCGATCGCGGTAAATCCGGTCAACGGGCATGTCACGGTGGTCGGCACCGAGGCCACCAACGAAATCCGCTTTGAGCCAAACGTGAACGGTACCTTCGTGCGCGTCATGTTTGCTTCATTCGATCCGAACGACCCTGGGGGAGCCGTCGTTACCACCGATCTAAACGCGCACTTGGACTACACCGCTTCCACTGTCTCACAGGCAGTCCGCGACCAATCGATAGGTGATCCGCGCGGCATCGCTTGGAAGGCGGACGGAACGAAGGCTTACATAACCGGGATGGGCTCGAACAATCTGGTCGTCGTGGATCAGACTGGCGCGCGTAGCGGTGCCGCTCCCACGATCGAGGTGGGGGAGGGGCCGACAGGGATCGTTGTCGACGATGCCCGTGCCCGACTCTATGTGTTGAATCGCTTTGAAGGTAGCGTCTCGGTCGTCGGGATGGCCAGCGAGATTGAGATCATGCGCGTCCCGCTGTTTGACCCGACGCCAGCTGAGATCAAGATCGGTCGAAGTCATCTCTACGACACGCATCAGACTTCAGGTCTTGGGCAGACGTCGTGCGCTTCGTGCCACGTCGATTCCCGTACCGACCGGCTAGCGTGGGATCTTGGCGACCCGGGTGGTGAAATGGTCAATGTGGAAGAGCCGCGGCACAATCTCGGTGCGGGTATTCCAGAATTGACTGAAGACTTCACGGATTTCCATCCGATGAAAGGGCCGATGACGACGCAGACATTGCAGGACATCATCGGCAAAGAACCGCATCACTGGCGAGGTGACCGTGACGGGATCGAAGCTTTCAATGGAGCGTTCGAGAGTCTGCTCGGTGACGATACCGGGCTGACCACGGTCGAGATGCAGGAATTTGAGGACTACCTCGCGACGATCACGATTCCGCCGAACCCGTTCCGCAACCTCGACAATACCTTGCCGACGAGCTTGCCGCTTCCTGACCACGTGACCGGAGCACGATTTGGCTCTGCTGGACTGCCAATGCCAAATGGCAACGCCCTGAGGGGATTCAACGAGATCTACCGGCCACTAGAGCGGGAGATTGATGGCGAATTTGCCTGCGTTACCTGTCACACCATCCCGACCGGGCTGGGCACCGATAGCTACTTTTCGCTTCCGAACTTCATGCCGCTCAGCGCTGGACCGATGGGTGAACGCCACCACGCCTTGGTGTCGGTCGATGGATCCACCCAGCGCGCAATCAAGATCCCGCAAACCCGTACGCTCTACGACAAGTTAGGCTTTGACCTGACATCGACGGCCAGCCGGTCCGGTTTTGGGGTGTTGCACGATGGCAGTGTCGACGGGGTGTCCCGATTCCTGAGCGAAGGCGCCTTCGATGTGGCGAATGAGCAGGAGGTAGCTGATCTCGTGGCGCTGATGATGGCATTTAGCGGCTCAGATTTTCCGGGCACCGCGGAGATTTTTGAGCCGCCGGGAACCCCCAGCCAGGACGCCCACGCTGCCGTCGGGCAGCAGGAAACCGTTGTCTCCGCAGAGGCAAACTCCAGGCTCGACTTATTTTTCAGCCTCGCCGATGCTTTGAAGATCGAACTCGTGGCGCACTCGATTGTCAGTGGGAATCCTCGAGGTTGGCACTACATTGGCGGTGATCAGTTCGCGATAGACCAGGCGGGCGGTATGGAGTCAAGCGCCGAGCTGCTTGCACGAGCGACGGATTCTGAACCGATCACATTCACCTGCGCGGCCAATGGCTGTGGCGTGCGTCTGGGGCTGGATCGCGATCGCGATGGCATACGCGATTATGACGAGCTGCGGGACTTCGCTCCGTCAATCACCGGCCACCAGAACCCGTTCCAGGACAACTCGCGAGATAGCACGGGCGACAATGGATCGACCGAGCCGGACGGGGTTCCGGACGGGCAGAATGATTTCGATGGTGATGGCTCAACCAATGCCGCGGAGCTTGCTGCGGGTACGAATCCGGCTAACAACTTGTCGGTCGAGGTGCCGCTGAAGCCGATAGTCACCGCAAACGGAGATCGTTCCGCGGTCACGCTCAGTTGGGATGCCGCGCCGCTAGGCGAATACCTAGTGCAATACTCGGACGCCCTCGACGAGTGGACCGACTCCCCGACCGGAAGTTTCACCGCACCTGTTTCAGGGGGCAGTCTAACATGGACCGATAATGGCCCGCCGAGCACGAGTGCCGATCCGGGAATCACGCCAAAACGCTTCTACCGCATCGTACGGTTTCAGTGACAACTGACTGCACCCCATAGTGTCCGGAAACTCGCATCCTCCATATTTCATGCCGCATCGCGATCGTAGCAGCGTAGCAGTCCTCCAAGCTGCTCGCGACATTGCATCTCACCCCACCATCCGAACCGATGTCCGGCTCGATGATTTTGTTACCCAAGCCCTGGTGATTCCTTTCCCGGTGGAACGGTCCGCCATTTCTGGTCGTGGCAAATCTGCTCGGCTCGCGGGATGCCCCAAGCTCTACAGTTCCTTATCCTGACTACGGCTAGCTGAATGGAACGGCGGATAGCTCGGGATCGGGATACACGCCATTCGTGGAGCGCTCGCCAACCTCGGACATGAGGTCGTCCGAAACACGATCAAGTGAATCCTGCAGGAGAACGGGATCGGCCCCGCATCTGAGCGCGGCATGCGTAAGAGCTGGACAACGTTGCTGAAGGCTCTCTGGGAGGGGCTCACGGCCACCGATCTGTTCACCGTGGAGGTGCTGATCCTCGCCGGGCTCAGGCGTTATTTCGTCTTCTTCTCAATCGTCTTGAGCTTCTTCTAACTGGTATACCCAACCACAATCAGCGGAAATCACGCAAATGCTGATGAAAATCGCGAAGCGTCGATGCCAGAAACCGCATCTCCGCGCGTCCGGCGAACGCTGCAATTTGCTTCTATCTAGCGCAGATCAACTCTAGGCTTTGAAGACGACCTGCTATGAAATTTTCTGCGCCCCTTACCACCGTTGCCTTCTCCGTGCTAGTTGCCGCCGCCGTCACCAGCGCCGCAGAACCGGACACACAGATACGTTTTGAAGATGTCACCACGGCGGCAGGCCTGCGCGAGCCGCTAGCGAACTTGTTGGGTCACGGCGCAGCGTGGGGTGATGTCGATGCGGATGGCGATGTGGATCTGTTTGTTGGCAGCTTCGCTGATCGGCCGACTGCCGACTATGCGCCGCGCACGCAACCACCGGCCAACGTCCTGCTGCTCAACCGCGGCGACGGCAGCTTCGCTCCGGTCGCGGACTCGCAGGCGGCAAGCTATGCGCGCACCAGCGGGGCGGTATTCGCCGACCTCGACAACGACGGCTGGCCGGAATTGTTCGTCAGCAACAACGCGAAGGGCAAGGCGCGCAAGGATCGCGGCGAGATCCAGACACGCGCGACCACCCAGCGCTCACAGCTCTTCAAAAACAAGTCGGGGGTGCTAGTGGAAGTATCGGCGGCAAGCGGCGCTTGCCCCGATCGCTTGTTGACGGCGCGTAACATCGGCGTGTTCGACTACGATCTCGATGGCCTACTCGACCTGTTCGTCGTCGAGGATCGCTTTACCCCGTCGCCGCGCAGCACGCTGTACCGCAATCGCGGCGGGCTGCGCTTCGAGGACTCGACGGCTGCCGCCGGCTTGCCCGAGGATGTATTCGGCCTCGGTCTGGCCGTGGCCGATGTGAACGGTGATCACCGGCCAGATTTTTTCGTCGGCCACAGCAATCGATTCTTTCTCAGTGATAGCGACGGTACCTACAGCGAACCCGCTTCGTTGCGCCAGACCTTCGCGTGGAAACCGCTGCACAATGAGGACTGGCCGTGTGGTACGGCCTTCGGTGATTTGAATCGTGATGGTGAACTCGACCTCGTGCTCGCGATCCACGGTGAGCCAGCGCGCAACCGTATCTACCTGAACCGCGGCATGGGGAAGGATGGTGCGCCACGCTTCGAAGATGTCACCGCGGCGGCGGGCCTGCCGGAGGAGTGGCCGAAGAAATGCCCGCACGTCGAGATCCAAGATTTTGACAACGACGGTTGGCCGGACTTGTATTTCTCCGCTGGATGGCTAGACGCTGCTGGCGCGATCACGCCCTTGGTCTACCGCAATCTCGGTGGGGAGGAGGGAGGAGTGCCGCGCTTTGCCGCACCCGAGTCCCCGGAAAAAGCT
Source organism: Verrucomicrobiales bacterium (assembly GCA_047619485.1). Taxonomy (GTDB): domain Bacteria; phylum Verrucomicrobiota; class Verrucomicrobiia; order Verrucomicrobiales; family DEV007; genus JBLHKE01. The sequence continues at coordinate 7,346 of JBLHKE010000363.1, forward strand.
GAGGTGGTCTATTTCCCAGCCGGCCCGAGTGCCGACTACGACAATGACGGGCGCGTGGACCTGTTTTTGGTCAACTGGTTCGCCGGAAACCATTCTCGCCTATTGCGCAACACGAGCAAATCGGGAGGCTGGCTTCGCGTTCAAATTCGCAGTGCCGGGAAGGAGAATCGCGAAGGGATTGGCAGCAAGGTGACGCTGCGTGCGGGTGGTGCGTTGATCGGACACAGCGAGATCACCACCGGGTATGGCTACGCCAGCGGGCAAATTCCAAGCGCGCATTTCGGGCTCGGCGGGTTGACGTCGGTGGATGTGGAAGTTCGCACGCCGGGCGGGAACATTGTTAGGCGCAAGGACGTCCGTAA
>JBLHKE010000364.1:0-7699 GCA_047619485.1 Verrucomicrobiales bacterium
CTGGTGAGTGGCGAGCCGCTCTATCCGCACTCGGAGGGACGTGATGGCTTGGAGCTCACTTTTGATGAATACCTGCAGGGAACTCCGGGGGATAGGCGACACCGGGGGGCGCCAGATTTTCGAGGAGCAGGTGACCCCCACCGGTTCTAGGTAACACGCTGGTGCTCACCCTAGACATACGCATGCAGAAGCTGGCGGAGGCGACGCTGCGTCGCTACTGCCGACGCGGCGCCTTCATTGTTTTGGATGTGGGGACGGGCGATGTGCTGGCGATGGCCTCGAATCCGACCTTCAACCCGAACGCCTTCGTCCCGGCGATCGGCGAGAAAGAGTTTGCGGCGCTGCAGAATGACAAGCACCTACCGCTATTTGCGCGCGCATTTCGAGGGGTGTATCCGCCCGCGTCGACCTTCAAAATACCGCTGGCGCTGGCGGCGCTGGAGGCGCTGGAGGCGGGCATCGTCGACCGCAACACGACCTTTGATTGCCCGACGCGACTCAAGATCGGCAACCGTTATTTCCACAATTGGAGCCGGCGTTCCAGTGAGGGACCTTTGGGGGTGGTCTGCGCGCTGATGCGCTCGTGCAACACCTAGTTCTACAAGGTTGGAATGCAGACTGGCGCTGACAACATTTCGTCGATGGCCTTCCGCTTCGGCTTTGGGCGGAGAACTGGTCTGCCGTTGCGGGCGGAGGCTGCGGGGTTGGAGCCGATGAACGATTCGATGATGTCACGCTACGGCTACGCTCTGAGTCATGGCTACCTCGCCAATGCCTGCATCGGACAGGGGCATGTGTTGTCGACCCCTCTGCAGGTCGCCCAGATGATGGCCGGGGTGGGCAATCGTCGTGCATTGCCACAGGTGCGGCTCGTCCAGCAGATCCAAGACAACGACGGCAAGATTGTGAAACATTTTCCGGCGCAGGATCGCCACCCGATCAACGTCAGTAATGAGTACCTCGACTTGGTGACGCAGGGGATGTTCGAGGTTGTGCACGGCAGCCGGGGAACGGCTCCGGCGGCAGCGAATTCGTATCACATGGTCGCGGGGGAGACCGACACGGGGCAGTGGGGCGCGGCGACCAAGAAGCAATACGTCGCCTAGTTTGCTGGATTCGTCCCGGCGAACGCGCCGAAGTATGCCTTCGCGGTTCTGTATGAGGGGAGCCCGGGGGAGCTCCTCAGTGGCGGGAGGAAAGCAGGGCGGTGATCGCGTCAACGTCGTAGACGCAGCCACCCCAAGAACCGCCACTGGCATTTTGCAGCGCAGCCCATAGTCGCGTGTCGGCTGGCATGTCTGGATGGGGGGCATGCACCGGGTTGAGCGGTCTTTCGAGTAGCTCAATTGGGGAGAGGCTGGAGCAATCGATGGTTCCGTTCAATCGGTGACAGTCGACTTCGATCCGGATCGTGTCGCCATCGATCAGCTTGCCGATCGGTCCGCCGGCGAAGGCCTCTGGGCTGACGTGCCCGATGCAAGCGCCGGTCGATACTCCGGAAAATCTGGCATCGGTGATGAGGGCGACGTGTTTGCCAAACGGGAGGTAGCGCAGGGCTGAGGTGACCTGGTAGGTCTCGGGCATGCCGGCTCCGACTGGGCCGAGGCCTGCTAAGACGATCACATCACCCCGGCGGATCTGATCTTCGCCAGTCGATTTGATCGCGGCGATCGCATCGCGCTCGGATCCGAAAACCCGCGCGGGGCCTTCGTGGCGGTAGAAGCCATCGCTGCTGATGACTGACGGGTCGATGGCCGTGCTCTTGATGACCGAGCCTTCCGGCGCGAGATTGCCTGTCGGGAATGTCACGGTGCTGGTCAGCCCAGCACGCTCCGCTTTCTCCGGCGTCATGATCACTTCGCTGGCATCGATGCCGTCGAGTTGCTGGAGCTTTTCCTTGAGTTTCTGGCGGCGTTCCGAGTCTCGCCACCAGTCGAGGTTCTCGCCGAGTGATTTTCCAGAAACCGTGCGCGCCTCTGTCTTGAGTAAGCCGAGCTCACGGAGGTGAAGCATCACCTCTGGCACGCCGCCGGCGAGGAAAACTTGCACGGTCGCGAACCCGTGTGGGCCGTTCGGAAGGGAGTCTACGATGCGAGGGACGCTACGGTTGATCTCCTGCCAGTCAGCGACTGTCGGTCGCGGTAGTCCCGCCGCGTGGGCGATCGCCGGGAGGTGCAGCACGAGATTGGTGGAACCACCGAACGCAGCGTGGCAGACCATGGCATTGTGGATCGAGTCTTCGTTGAGAATATCGCGGGTGCAGATGCCGTCTCGGGCGAGGACGAGAGCCATCGCGCCAGAGCGGGCAGCCAGATCTTTCCAGATCTCCGCACCCGAGGGACTGAGTGCCGCATGTGTGAGTGTTAGTCCTAGCGCTTCGCCAATCACCTGGCTAGTGGCGGCGGTGCCTAAGAACTGGCACCCGCCTCCGGGCGAACCACAGGCCTTGCAACCGAGCTCCGCAGCCGTCTGCAGATCGAGTTCGCCGTGGGCAAAGCGGGCACCGATGCTCTGTACCTTGCCGAGATCTTCCGCCTCTTCGCTCAGCAGTGAGACCCCGCCCGGGACAAGGATCGCCGGTAGATCAGGCAGGCCGGCCAAGGCCATCATCATCGCCGGAAGCCCCTTGTCACAGGTGGCGATCCCGACGGCCGCCTTTGCGGTCGGGAGCGATCGCACCAGGCGGCGGAAGACGATCGCCGCGTCGTTGCGATAGGCGAGCGAATCGAGCATTCCCTTCGTCCCGTTCGTTCGGCCGTCGCAGGGATCACTGCAGTAGGCGGCGAATGGAATGCCGCCGCCAGCGCTCACGGCACGGGCCGCCTCTTCCATGAGCAAGCCGACTTCCCAATGACCGGTGTGGTAGCCGAGAGCGATCGGCGATCCATCGGGCCGGCGGATACCGCCTTGCGTCGAGAGGATCGCGACGTCTAGGCGTGAGCCGCCGAGCTTCGCTGGTTCCCAGCCCATCCCGACATTCTGCGACCAGCCAAAGAGATCGCCGCTCGGCGCCTCGGCGAGTTGTTGCGGGGTGAAGGGAAGGGCACCCGGGGCACCTGCGGTGGTGGTGCGCAGGGTGTAGATATCGGGCCGATCAGAGCCGAATGGAAATGGGTCACTCACGTAGGGAGGCTAACACATCAACTCGAAACTGCGGTGCAATCTTGATGGGTAAAGTGATAGAATCGATACAGGCGTATTCATTGGTAACTATTGATTATCAATTGACCTGAAATTTATACTGTTTATCGTCCATAACGAGAATTTCCGTGCAAAAGAACCATCCAGTGGGGCTCAATGGCGGCGTCCTGCTCCTCGCAGCGACGCTCTGCCTGCTATTTTCGGGATGTGGGGATCGGCAGGAAGAGGCGGTTGGGGAACTTTTCGAATCGAACTATGCCTTCTCGGTAGAGGAATTTTTCCGGGCGTCTGCACAAGGTGATTTGAAAGCGGTGCGCTGGTTTTTGGATGCAGGGATGGGCGTTGGGGTCGCCGACAATTCCAAATCTCAAGCATTGCACATGGCGGCTGCGGCGGCGCAGCCAGTCATCGTCGAACATCTTTTGAGCCATGGTGCCAACCCGACCAGCGAACGGCTAGATGGGCGGACGCCTCTCATGATGGCGGCGGAGAGCGGTGATGGCCGCAGTGTCGAGTTGTTGCTCGACGCCGGGTGCTCGGCACTTCAGAAAGATGGCAATGGCTGGTCGGCCTTGGCGCTCGCTGCCTACGGTGGTTTCGGGAGGGCGGTGGAATCACTCGTGCCCCTGTCCCGTCCTCTGTTGAACGACGCGCTCCTGATCGCAGCCATGGGTGGCCACGTCAGTTCGATCGATCACCTGGTCGCAGGCGCGGCGGAGGTCGATACGCGAAGTCCTGAGCAACGCACCCCGTTGATGCTGGCGGCGGCTCGTGGTCACGACGACGCGGTGAAGTTCCTGCTCCACCACGGTGCCAACTGGTACGCCACCGATGTGGAGTCGAAGACCGGTGCGCAGATGGCGGCGGAGGCAGGGCATGGCGCGATTGTGAATCTGTTAGACACCGCGGATCTAGACGACCGATTCGACAGCGCCGGAAATGATAGTTTTGTACCGGAGGATCAGGACGGGGGCGTTTTGTATTCATCGAAGACCAGGCGCATCGATGGCGAGGAGCTGATCGCGACCCATGATGGGCAGGACGATCTGCGTGATGAATTGCAGATGCTAGCCTACCGGGAGCGCCAACTGCCAATCCGTTTCGATGGCACAGTCGCGGCTGGTGGCGGGGCGGCAGAGGTAAGGTTGCTATTTGGCGACAACTCAACGTATCTGATTGAAGAGGGCGCGACGATCCCGGAGACCCATCTCGAGCTACAGGCGATTGAGGAATACTGGAGCGAAGGAAAAGAGGGGCTGGGCGTGCCGCAGCGGATCGCGCGTTTGGTGGTGCGCGACGTGGTTAGTGGCGAGGTGATCGGGGTGACGCCTGAGGATCCGGGGAAGTCAGCAAAGAGCTTCGCCCTCGTGAAGCACGGTGGCACAGGCCAGATCTATGAGGTGCGACGCGGGGATCGATTCGAGGTGCTGGGGAGTCATTTCCGAGTGATGGACGTGCGCTCCTCCGAGCTGCTGATTGAGGAATTGGTAAGCGGTGCGGTGGTGGCGTTGAAGCGTTGATCGGATGCTGCTTTGACACCAAGCGGTAGAATTTACCACGGAGTGTTGCGAAACTGGCAGCAACTAGAATTGGGCGAACGTGCCAAGGGGGCAACCGAGTCATGGGACGGTTTATACCAACTCAGGTGCGTTCCGCTACTCCCCTTCGCTGTTGGCCAGTCCAGCCAGTTTCCGGTGCCCAACGGAATTCCTGATCTGATGCAGAACTCAATAGAGCGGGACGCCCGGATCCACCTCTTTCGACCAAGCGTTGATTCCACCCGCAATGTTCACCGCCTTGTCGAAACCTGCTGCCTGCAGGAGTTTGACCGCGTCTAGGCTTCGGCCTCCAGCCTTGCAGTGGACGAACAATTCCATCGCGGCATCGAGTTCAGCGAGGCGATTTGGCAATTCGCCCAGTGGGATGAGGGTTGCCTCTGGGAAGTGGCAGATGTCGTGTTCGAAAGGTTCTCGAACATCCAAGAGGACAAATTTGTTTGCCGCTGACCCTCGACGTTCCTTGAACTCGTGGACGCTGATCGTGGCTACTTCGTGCTCCTCTACTTCCCCGGCATCGGTGCTCGGCAGTCCGCAAAACTGCTGGTAGTCGATCGGTTCGGTAATCGTTGGGGAGTCGCCACAGACTGGGCACTGGGGATCATGTTTCAGATTAAATTGGCGGAAGCGCATCGCGAGTGCGTCGAAGTGGAGCAGGCGGCCGTTGAGTGGTTCCCCAATGCCAAGGATGAGCTTGACCGCCTCGATCGCCTGCAGCGTGCCGATGATTCCTGGTAGCACACCGAGCACGCCTCCCTCAGCGCAGCTCGGCACCATTCCGGGATCAGGGGGCTCGGGGAAAAGGCAACGGTAACACGGCCCGCCGAGGTGTGGGGCGAACACCGTCGCCTGACCCTCGAAGCGGAAGATGGAACCGTAGACGTTTGGCTTTTGCAGAAATACCGCGACGTCGTTGGACAGGTAGCGCGTGGGGAAATTGTCGGTACCGTCGATGAGCAGGTCGTAGGGTTCGGTCAGTCCGATCGCATTCTCGCTGGTGAATAGCGTGTCGTGCTCTTCGACCTCGACGTGTGGATTGATATCGTGCAGCCGATCCCGGGCGGACGCCGTCTTCTTGCGGCCGATGTCGGCTGTGCCGTGGAGGAGCTGGCGCTGGAGATTCGATTCGTCGACGATGTCGGCGTCGACGATGCCAATTTTCCCGACACCCGCCGCCGCGAGATAGAGGGCGATTGGTGATCCCAGCCCACCGGCGCCGACGCACAGGACTCTGGCAGCTTTGAGGCGTCGTTGGCCTTCTGGGCCAACCTCAGGGAGTGTCAGGTGGCGTGCGTAACGTAGCGACTCCTGGCTGCTGAGGCTGACTTCTGAGAGGCGTGTGGGATCGATGAGCGACATGGTTCGGAGGCAGTATCAACTATTTCTGCTTGGACCGCAGGGCCATCTGCTCGACTTGTTTGAGGAGGGCACTCTGGTTTGCCTTGGCATTGTCCACCGCGCTTCCGTAGTCGAAGAGCATCGGTCCCGGGGTGAATTCGATACGGATCGGTTTTGCCTCACCGAAGGTCAGCTTGTTGAAGGTTTCAGGTTTGATCGGCGGGGCACCATTCGGCGATAAAATCTCGGCTCCAGTCTTAAGAATCTCGGTTGCGAGATCGTCGTCCTCGATCACTTTCTCCAAGGTGTCGAGCACTTTAGGGGCGGTGACTTCGAGCGTGACCTGGTTCTTTGCCTCCTTGGTGAAATTGCTGTGTGACTTGATCTCGCCAGAAAGGTGGAAGGTGATCTTGGCTGACTTCTTCCCATACTCCGGGCGAATATCCTTCTCCGCACCGAGCCACATGTTGCGCGTCTTCTCCAACTCGGCGGCGATTGATTGATCGTCGGTTTTTGCATCGGCCGGGATCTTGTGTGGACCTGCTCCGACGATCGGACTGAGGAGTTCGAGGGTGGCGGGGCTATCCTTGCTGCCTTTTTCAAATTTCAATCCGTCGGCGAGTGTTGGCGCCATCGCCGTGGTCGCCAGCTTCAGCTTCGACACATCTGGGAATAGACCGGTGGCCTCGACGATGAAGTCGCCAGATTTCGTGGTGGTGTAAGTAACCTTCTCCCACGCGTCGATCCCTTCGCTGCGCGCCACCAATTCTGCAAGGGTGCCGACGGCTGCCTCAGTCAGCGTTACCTGATCTCTGATCCCAAAATTGGATGCTAGGATTTTTTCTTTCGCGGTCACCCTGCCCGACCCATCAGGGTTGAGTAGAAAGAAGTGTTCCGAATCCTCGCAACTGGTCGCGAGAACCGCTAGCAGCAGAGTGGCGCCCAGACGGAGAATCTGCGAGCAGGATGGGGTGGGGGAAGGCTTGGATTGCATGGGTTCACGTTAGGTCATTGGTGCCCCGAGGCCAACTAGATTGGGAGCCGATCACTTCCCATGCGGCGATATTTCCCAGAATCAAAGTTATGGTAATTATAATATAGCCTTGTAATTAATGCTTAGTTCGTCGAAACTCTCATTGGAAACGCTCGAAACACTTTATTTTGGAAACACAAGCATACCTCAGACTGAGGGTGCTCTCGAAACGTAGGCTGCAGGCATTTGGACTTGCTAGCTTGCTGGTTGTTTGCGTCTCGCCATCCCATGGTGAGCCGGAAAAGAGCGAGAGCACTGTCGAAACTCGCAAGGCGCATCGCTACCATCCGGTGGCGTTTCAAGCGGCGGCGGATCGTCCGATCATCTACACGGCGGTGCGTCCAGCGGAGAGCTATCTCGGCATCCCCCGGGCTATCGTGATCCGGAAACTGCCGGTGCAGTCAGAAGTCGAGTCACCAACGGGCGCGCCATCCGCCCGTGTGAAGCGAATGCTACCAACGGTTTTTCCGCGGCGGAAGCGAGTCGAGCGTGGCAAGCCCCAAGCGAATCCGGTCATTCATCAGAAGCGCCGCGAGGATTTTCCGCCGAGCCCGTCCGTCCGTGATTCGCTGCGGAGTTTCCCTGCGTCGCCTTCGACGGCGTCGTTGGTGCGTCGCTGCGATGTGATGGC
>JBLHKE010000365.1:0-7691 GCA_047619485.1 Verrucomicrobiales bacterium
ATAAAATCCCCGCTGTCTTCGTTGCTAAAGCGCCCACTATCACCAGATCGCTTAGCGTTTATCGCCTCGCCAGCGGGAATTTTCTCTGCGCCCCATTTCCACAGCAGGTTTCCGGAGGTGCCCGTAAGCAGATTTTTTTGGGAGAGCTTTGGTCGAAAACCTCACCTTCCGAGTTCTGCGGTCGCGATCTCGACAGAGGCACTAATTGCCTAATCATCAGGCTCAAACGCCCGATCAGCGAAGCGCAACTGGTTGCCGATGAAGGTAAGTGGGAGGTCTCCGGTGGGGCCGTTACGCTGTTTCGCGATGATAAGGGTGGCTTCGCCTTCTAGCTCGTCGCGTTCATCTTCTTCGTCGGCGTAGCGCTCAGGGCGCATGAGGAGGGCGACGACGTCGGCGTCCTGCTCGATCGAGCCGGATTCGCGCAGGTCACTGACTCGTGGGCGACCACCACCGCGACCTTCTGGGTTCCGGTTGAGCTGGGCGAGGACGAGGATCGGGATGCTGAGTTCCTTCGCCAGCGCCTTGAGGCCGGCGGAAATTTCGGCGATCTCCAGCTGGCGGTTGTCCTGGCCGCGCTTGGAGTTGGACTTCATCAACTGCAGGTAGTCGACCACGATCAGCTGGATGTCGTGTTTCTGTTTCAGGCGGCGAGATTTTGCGCGTAGCTCGAGGATGCTGATGCCGGGCGTCTCATCGATGTACATCTTGGCGCGCGACAGTTCGTCGGCGGCGGCGATGAGTTTTGGGAAATCGCGCTTGTCGGGCATGCCTGAGCGGATCTTCTGCGCATCGGCCTTGGCGCGACTGACGAGCAAGCGGCCGACGAGGTCGCCGGTGGTCATCTCCAAGCTGAACACCGCAACTCCTAGACCCGGCGGGAGGTCGTTGCCGTCCGCGTCTTTTCCATTCTCGATGTCACAGGCAACGTGCTCGGCGATGTTCATCGCCAGCGAGGTTTTTCCCATCGAAGGGCGGGCGGCGATGATGATCATCTCGCCGGCGTGCATCCCATTGGTCATCCGATCGAGGTCCTTCAGCCCGGTGGTGATCCCTTGGACGACGCCCTTATTGGCGTAGGCGTCCTCGATCGACTCGACCGCCTTCATCACGTGCTCGCGCATGGTGAGCTCGCGCTTGTCCTCGCGCATGCCGTCGCCGATGTCGAGGATGTGTTGTTCGACCGCATCGAGCAACTGGTCTGGTGTTTCCTCGTTGTCGTAGGCTTCGGTGATGCAGTTGGTGCAAGTATTAATGATCTCGCGGAGAAGGAATTTCTCGTTGATGATCTGCGCCCAGAACTCGAAGTGCGCCGCATCAGCGGGAGCGGTGTAGAGATCCATCACCGTCTCGACGCCGCCAACTTTGTCGATGAGTTTGCGTTTATTCAGCGCCTCGATCAACGAGATGGTGTCGCAGGGCTTACCCTCCTGATCGAGCTCTATGAGGAGCTCGTAGAGCATGCGGTTGGCCGGGACGTAGAAAGCTTCAGCCTTGAGGGTAATGACCGCGGTTCCGATCAGGTCACCAGGCGATTGCAGGATCGCACTGAGCACGCCTTTTTCGGCATCGGCACTTTGTGGCAATGATAGTGCATGGGTGTCAGTGGGCGCGTCGCGGTTCTTTTTTTCGTAGCCACCGCGGAGGTTGGCGCTGCCGCTGGCAGGAAGATCTTGTTTCGGGTAGGAAGGCATGGGTCACCACCATAGAAGCGCAAACAAAAGGCCGCCGCTAGTCGAACTAGCGGCGGCCTGCAAAATAGTTATTCTCGATGCGCTGTGGATAACTAGCGATCCAGCGCTCGCACTCCGACTAGGAGCGTTCTCCGCCTTCGGCACCCTCGACTGGCTTGGCGCTGACTTTGACTTTGAGCGGGACGGTAAGGTCCGGATGGAGCTTGATCATGATCTCGAAGTCGCCGGTGCTCTTGATCGGCTTGTCGAGGAGGATGTTGTGGCGATCGATATCAGCAAGTTTCTTGTCGAAACCGGCCATCGCTGCGGAGATGTCCATCGTGGTGATCGAACCGAACGCTTTGCCGCCTTGACCGGTGGAGAGTTCGAGCTTGAGACGGGCTTTCTTGATGCGGCCAGCCTTCTTCTCGGCGAGCTGCAGTTCCTCGGCTTCGCGCAGAGCACGCTTCTGGTTGAGGGAGTCGCGATGGCGCAAGTTGCCTCTGGTTGCCTCGAAGGCAAGACCAGACGGAACAAGGAAGTTATTCGCGTAACCGCGCTTCACTTTGACGATGTCGCCCTCGGATCCGAGGCTATCGACTTTCTCTTTTAGGATCACTTCTACTGCGGGCATCGTATTTCTAGGTGTTTTTGATTAAAATTCTCCTGTGGGAGGGACGGTATTGTCGGGAGTTTCCCGGGTTTGTCAAGAGTTCGGAATACCAGCGAGCGTCACTTGACGTCTTTGAACGCCTGGACGGCAAATTCTAGGTCTTCGCGGGTGTGGGCGGCTGAAATTTGGGTGCGGATCCGAGCCTGACCATTTGGGACGACGGGGAAGCTGAAAGCAATCACGTAGAGGCCTTTTTCGAGCAGTCTGGCGGCCATGTCAGCAGCCACTTTCGCGTCACCGAGCATCACGGGGCAGATCGGGTGCTCACCGGGGACGATATCGAAGCCGGCCTCGGTCATCTCCTTGCGGAAAAAGGCGGTATTCTCCTTGAGCTGCTGTCGTAGGGTAGGGGAATTGAGGGCGAGATCGATAGCGGTGAGGGAGGCTGCGGCGATCGGAGGGGCGATGGAATTGGAGAAGAGGTAGGGGCGTGAGCGCTGCCGGAGGAGATCGACGATTGGTTTGCGCGCGCTGGTGTAGCCCCCACTGGCGCCACCGAGGGCTTTGCCGAGGGTGCCGGTGAGGATATCGACGCGCCCCATCACGCCACAGTGCTCTGGGGTTCCTCGACCGTTCTCGCCGAGGAATCCGGTGGCGTGACAGTCGTCGACCATCACGAGGGCGTCATACTGGTCAGCCAGGTCGCAGATGGATTTGAGGTCGGCGATTGTGCCGTCCATCGAAAACACACCGTCGGTGGCGATGAGCTTGCGCCGGGCACCGGCTTCGGTGGCGGCTTTCAGCTGAGCCTCCAGCGCGGCCATGTCGTTATTGGCGTAGCGGTAGCGGGCGGCTTTGCAGAGACGGATACCGTCGATGATGCTGGCGTGGTTGAGCTGGTCGCTGATGACGGCATCCTCTTTGGTAAGGATTGTTTCGAACAGGCCGCCATTGGCATCGAAGCAGGACGGGTAGAGGATGGTATCTTCGGCGCCGAGGTATTCGGTGAGTTTTGCCTCGAGCTGCTTGTGGATTCCTTGAGTGCCACAGATGAAGCGGACGGAAGCCATGCCATATCCCCAGCGATCGAGGGCATCTTTAGAGGCCGCGATGATATCTGGGTGATCGGCGAGACCGAGGTAGTTATTGGCGCAGAGATTGAGGACTCCCGGGTGACCGGGGACATCGATGCGGGACGACTGCGGGGTGTTGATGACCCGCTCGGATTTGAAGAGGCCGGCGGCGCGGATTTCTTCCAGTTCGGATTTGAAAGAGTCTAGGGTGGATTGGGACATTGGCTTGGGGCTTGGAATTTAGGACTTGGGATTTTTTACCGCAGATTATGTAGATTACGCAGATTTTTTTTGGAAACGAACTCGAATGGGCTTGGGTTCCTCGTCGGGGTGTTTGTTTTTTTGACCAGCTGGCCCTACAATGCCTTGAGGGGGAGGCGCAGCCTCGTCGTGTAGGCTTCAGCCTGCGTTGGTGACGGCATTCCCGTTCTTATATGGTCAGTGTTTGCTCAGGCACGCGAGAGCGTCTTCGGGTTTCGTTCGGGCACTGGCCATGAGAAAACGGCAAGGTGCTGGCGGTCGCAGGCTGAAGCATACGCTACGGCGCTTCGCTTTGATCAAGCCCCAGTCCAGTCCAGGACGACTTTGGCGCTGTTCCCGGCGTTCATGGCAGCGAAACCGTCTTCGTAGTCGGTGAAAGGCATGCGGTGAGTGATGACATCGCTGATGTCTAGTCCGCTCTGCAGCATGGCCGTCATGCTATACCATGTCTCATACATCTCGCGGCCGTAGATCCCCTTGATGTGCAGACCTTTGAAAATGACCTCGTTCCAATCGATCGCGATCTCTTCTGGCGGGATGCCGAGTAGGGCGATGCAACCACCGTGCGCCATGTTGGCGAGCATGTCACGGAAAGCGCTGGCGTTGCCGGACATTTCGAGGCCAATATCGAAACCCTCGGTCATGCCGAGATCTTTTTGTACCTGTGTTAGGCTTTCAGTACGGACATCGACCGCGACGGTGGCTCCCATCTTCCGAGCGAGGTCGAGTCGGTAGTCGTTGACGTCGGTGATGACGATGTGGCGCGCGCCGGCGTGGCGGGCGACTTTGATCGCCATCAACCCAATTGGACCCGCGCCAGTGATGAGGACGTCTTCCCCTAAGAGGTCGAAGGAAAGGGCGGTGTGCACCGCGTTGCCGAAGGGATCGAAGATCGACATGATGTCACGATCGAGCGACTGGTCGTGGTACCAGGCATTGGCCTGCGGGATGGCGACGTACTCGGCGAAGGCGCCGGAACGGTTGACACCCACGCCCATCGTTTGGTTGCAAAGATGGCGGCGTCCTGCGAGGCAGTTGCGACAGTGCCCGCAGACGACGTGCCCTTCGCCGCTGACGATGTCGCCGGGTTTGAAGTCGTGGACGTTGCCACCGATCTTCTCGATGACACCAGCAAATTCATGACCGACGACCATCGGGACGGGAACAGTTTTCTGAGCCCAGTTGTCCCAGTTGTAGATATGTAGGTCGGTGCCGCAGATGCCGGTGCGTTCAACCTTGATCAGGACATCGTTGATGCCGACTTCGGGTTCCGGGACATCTTCGAGCCAGAGTCCACGTTCGGCGTGCTTCTTGACGAGAGCTTTCATCGAAACCTGCGTCTACTACCGACCACCAAAGTCGAACAGCTTCATCTTGCCTGGCTTCTCGAGGTGAATGCTCACGCTCTGGCCAGGAAGGAGTTTGATGTCCTTATCGTCGAAGCTGCAGGTGATTTCGCGACCTTTAATCACCCGGCCGGAGACCGAGCTACCAATATCGGGGGTCGACGTGATCTGTGGAGCGATGTAAGTGATGGTGCCAGGATAGATCGCGGCGGCGGCCTCACCAGTCGGCGAGATGAAAACCTGCATGCCTACCGAAACCTTTGCGGCATCTCCCTCCTGGATGAATCCACGGGCGGAAAGCGTATCGGTGTTGATCACTCTGACGATCGGTTCACCGCGCTTGACGGCAGCTCCAGTGCTGAAGTAGACCTGCGAGACCGTGCCGCCGCTCAAGGCCTTGAGTTCCATCGTCGCGATCTGGTCTTTCAGGCTCCGCACGTCGACCGGTTCCTGCTCATTGAAGGACTTGAGTTTTTCTAGTAGGCTATCGACTTTGCCGATCGCGGCCTCGAGAGTGCCTATCCGGGTCTCATATGAGGGCAAGGTCGCTCTGAGCGTCTCGTAGTCAGTCTTCTGCTCGGTGTAGTCACTCATCGGGATCGTCCTGGCCTCGGCGCGTTCCCTGAGGGTATCGAGGGTGCTTTGGAGGACGGCGGCTTGGGCGGTCGCGCCATCACGTTCAGATTTCAACTTTGCCAGGTCGTTCACATAATCGGTCTTGAGCGTGCCGAACTTGCGCTCCTGGTCGATGCGGTCAAACTCGGTATCCTGTGCGAGCTTGTCGAGTTCGGCCTGGAGCATGCGCTTGTCGAGCTTCACGACGACTGCGCCGGCTGCGACCGTCTGACCGCTTTCAGTGACGCCCATCTCCTGGATCACGCCGTCTTGGAGGGCGGCAATGGTCTGGGTCTCGGCGACGACGAAGCCGTTCATCCGCTCGAAGCGCACGCCGCGCTTGTGAAGGCTGTAGGTCACTAGCACCATGCTGAACCAGATGAGGAACGGCCATTTGCTAATGATACGGCGCAAGAGATAACCCTTGGTTTGGCGGATCTCGGCTGGTTTTGGAATTTCTGCAGTCATGCTTTTTTCTGATTGGGGCTGCTGCTTGCTTAGATCTCGACCGTGGTGCGCTGCATCACGAGGCTGACTTCGGAGATATCTTCCAACTTGGAAAGCGTATCGACCAAGTCGGTTTTATAACTGGGATCGAGAAGTCGGATCTGGTAGGAATATTCTTGCACCTCCCCTTGGATCGCTTCACGCATGGCTACCATCTCCGTGGCGGCCGCATACCTGGCAAAGATATCGTGCAGGTATTGGTGGGAAGGAGAGGCGGCAGGCAACATGAAGCGCAGCAGGCCTTCGAACTCACGCCGCGAGGCGAATGGCGACCAGCTGAGGAACATCGCCGTCCCGCAGAAGAAGGCGGTGCCAATGACCGCGACGTTGAACACTTGGGCACCCGAGGCGATACCGATCGCCAGCACGGCGAACAGGAAGATGATGTCACGTGGATCCCGGATCGGAGTTCTGAATCGCACGAATGCCATCGCGCCCATGATGCCAAGACCGCGAGCGAGGTTGTTGCCGATCGCGATGATCATGATGGTGATGACCACGGTGGCGAGGATCATCGTGTGTAAGAACGAGCGTGAGTAGGAGAAACCTTGGTGGGTCCAGCGGTAGACGGTCGCGATCACGAGACCCAACACGAAGCTGATACTGAGCGAATAAATGATCTCGACGTTGTCGAGAGCCTTGGATGCCCCCATCGGGCCAAAGACGTTTTCGGAGATGGTGGAGGCTTGTGCTAGTAGGAAGGGGAAATCCATGGTGAGAAAGGTAGGATGAGACGGTGAAGCTGAAGGCGCTGCGGGGAGGCGACCAATGGTCTAGGAGCAGTTGTCCTTGTTAGAGACGTTATCGGAGTTCGCATCGTATATGTCGCCTCGGAAGATCGACTCCATGCGCCAAGCGGTTGCATACTTGCAGAAGCCGGTAGTTGTCAAATTGAAACGCTCGACGAGTTCGGTCATCCACTCGGGAGCGTCCCTCATGGCTTTGAGTTCGAAAATGTAACCTGCAAAAGGCCGGTTGAGCGCCATCTGGCTGTCCATGCAGCGCCAGCCGTTCATCTCCTCGATGCCTGGGAGATTCCAGCTGCGGGTGGGCCGGTAACAGATTCGGCGATCGAAGGTCAGGCGGGCGTAGTCATCATTGGCGCCGAAATAGCTCTCACGCGTGTAGCGGATGAGCATCTTCGGCCGAGCAGCAATGGCACGGGCGACACGCGAATACTCAAGGAAGTAGTGGTTGTCGACCGGGTTCTTCAGAAGCGGTGCGACTTCGGGGTTGAGAACGATCGGCATGCCACCGTTGTCGCCACCGTATTCGGCCATGGTCATCTTCGACCGGCTCTTAATGATGACGGCTCCGACCTTGCGCTTGATCTCGAGGAACACAGGAGCACTGCCGCCTTTTCCGTAAGTTCGGATGCGTAATTTAAACCGAGCGAAGGTCTTCCGCTCCTTTGCGAGAGCCAGATCCATCATCGGCGTGTCAAGCTGCAGCGTGGTGACCGTGTATTCTGGGATGTGACCTTTCCCGTTCGGGTCAGCGATGCAGAACGGCTTGATGTACTCGCGGATCTTCGGGACGAGGCGCGGATGGATGATGTACTTCTGCTCGAAGCGCTCGATGATCTTGTCCTTGACGTCTTTAC
>JBLHKE010000366.1:0-7688 GCA_047619485.1 Verrucomicrobiales bacterium
CTGCCCGTCGGCACGGCGTGGCGGTTTACCCATTTTCCATCGGCGGAAACGGCCAAGCCGCGGGCAAGCCTAAAGGCGGTCTCGGTGAACTCTGGAGCGACGGCACCTTCCGCGAGACGGTGGTGCGTCTACCCGGTGACGTGGGATTGATCGAATCGTTTGGTGGCGACGCCAACTGCGTCCCCGACATGCTGTGGGAGGCATCGCGAGTGCTCGATTGTGAGGTGCCTAGGAAGCGATCCGAAACTCTGCGCGTCGGCGTCAACTTTCTGCGTCGCCTGGTGCCGGAAAATTTTTGCGAGTGGGTTCAAGCAGCAGTCCCGGAAGGCGTCGAGATCCACTGGCTCGCGGTGCACACCGAAGACCGGGTGAAGGGCGAATTACGCGCCGAGGTGGAGACCGATCGGGTGAAGATATTCAGGCATCGCGATCCTCTCGAGCTGTTGCGCTTCCTCGGCAAGCTCGACGTGATCGTCTCGAGCAAGCTGCACGTCGGCCTGACTGGCATCAGCCAAGGGGCTACCTTCTTGAGCTGTTGCGGCAGACCAAAAACGCACGCGCAGCTAGGCGAAGTTTCCAAAAATCTGATCCGCGAGGAGCGACCAAAAGAACTGCTGCAGTCAGTGTTCGCACGGCCGGCAGAGTTCTTAAAAATCGTGCCATGGGATCGTGTCGACGAACTGCGCGACGCATCGAGCGCCAACCGGGACTGGCTGCAACGGTGGGCGTGGCGTCACCGGCTGGTCTAACGCGGCGTCGAGCTACGCCAGCAGCGTTACGCGCCGACTCGACGCTCCGGAAACGGATCCTGTCACGCACCGCCAGCTGACTAACACTCACACCCAGATGATCGGCACGCTCAGACTTGCGGATATCGCGGCCGATATGGAACGAGATGAACGCCTCAGCAGCCGACACGCGAGCGGCATTCGACGTCTCAATCTGAGCGCCTAGATAAGCGCGAAAAATCGTCAATAACTTCTCGGACTCGATCACCACCAGCGGTAGCACGCTGCGCAGCGTCGGCTCCGCCAAATTGCTCGACCCCTTTCTGTGGCGCAGCGCGGAATCGAGCAGGCAGTGGATCTCGTGACCGGCCTGCCAGCACGGGGGCAAACGAGTCTCCGAATGACATGCAGAAGAGTTCAAGCTCTCGCCTTGCCGCCGACGGCTCGACGGCATCCATCTCGAAGCTGCGAAACGGCTCCGAACCCAGACCCTCGACACCGAGCAGCCTCCTAACAGACGTGATACTGCCTGCAATCCACCTTGCATTTTGCATTTCTACTGCTTTTTTCGGCGTATTTCGCCAGAAAGCATAAAAATCTCCATTTTTGGCCATCGGAGGTTAAGTTTGCCGGTCACCGGGCGTATATATTCTGACACCTTCGAATGCGCTTCTCTCATTTCACTATCCTCCCTCTATTCATGCATCTGCTCGCTACAATCGTAGCGGCAGAGCACCCTGGCGCGATCATCTACCAGAGGCAGTGCGCCGAGTGCCATGGCGATCGCGGGCAAGGGGTTGCCGACGAATATGACGACCCGCTCACCGGCGATCGCTCGATTAAATCGCTCGCGCAACTCATCGAGCGCACCATGCCCGAACAGGACGAGTCCCTCTGCGTCGGCGACGATGCCACCAGCGTCGCCGAGTTCATCCACGGAGCCTTCTACTCCGCCGAGGCACAGAAGCGCTTGGGGTTCGGCAGCGACGTCCGGATCGAACTTTCACGGCGCACCGTCTCGCAGTATCGCAACGCCGTCGCCGACCTCATCGGCTCACTCGATCCAGACTACCACCGCGCCGAGGCGGTGACCGGTGGCTTGCGAGGAACCTACTTCTCATCTGACAAGATGAACAAAAAACACAAACACGGCCTCGACCGTGTCGACCCGGTCATTGATTTCGATTTTAAAGAAGGCCCGCCTGCGGAAAACATCGACCCGAGACAGTTCTCGATTGCATGGGAAGGTTCGCTGATTGCCCCGTCGACCGGAACCTACGAGTTCCGGGTGACCACCCCGAACGGCGTGCGCCTCTACATCAACTCCGATCTGCGCGAGGGCGATCGCAACCAGCGCGACGACAGCAGCGCGCCGAGCCGCATCCCACTCATCGACGGCTGGGTCTCCAGCGGCAAAGAAGTCAAGACCCTCAGCGCACGCAGCGAGCTCCTAGGCGGCCGGCGCTACCCGATCCGCCTCGACTACTTCAAATATCTAGAGAAGTCCGCCTCGATCAAATTCGAATGGAAACCTCCGCACGGCGCTTGGGAATTGCTCGATGGAAAACACCTCTCCGGAGATCAGGCGTCACGCACCTTCGTCGTCACCACGCGCTTCCCGGCAGACGATCGAAGCTACGGCTACGAGCGCGGCACGGCAATCTCTTCCGAGTGGGACAACGCCACCACCAAGGCAGCGGTCGAGGCTGCCAACGAGGTGCTCGACCGCATCGACAAGTTTGCCAAGACCCAGAAAGACGATCCTGCTAGACAGAAGAAACTCAGGGATTACGCGGAAGAATTCGCCGCAACCGCCTTCAGGCGACCGCTGGGTGATTTAGAGAAGAAGCTGTTCATCGAAAGCCAGTTCAACAACACCAAGAACCCCGACACCGCCCTCAAGCGTTGCCTTCTCCTCGCGCTTAAATCGCCGCGATTCCTCTACACTGAGCTGCCGGCAAAAGGAGCAGCGCAACCAGATGCTTACCAGGTGGCCTCGCGCCTCGCCCTCACCCTCTGGGACTCTATCCCGGACGCCAAGCTACTCGAGGCTACCAAAAAAAACCAACTACAGACCCCTCAGCAGATCGAATCGCAGGCACGACGTATGATCAGCGACCCGCGTACTAAAGAGAAGCTAGACGGGTTTTTCGAGCACTGGCTCGAACTCGAAGAGCGGGATCTGACCAAGGATGAAAAGATGTTCCCGGGCTTCGACGCCGAGACGGTGGCCAGTTTGCGGCACTCGCTGGAGCTATTTATCGACGAGGTCGTCTGGGGCGAGAACTCCGACTACCGCCAGCTGCTACTCGCCAACCACCTGCTCCTCAACGGCGAACTCGCCAACCTCTACGGCGGCGACGAGAAATCTGCCGAATTCATCCCGGTGAACTTCGACCCGAAGCAGCGCGCCGGTATCCTCACCCACCCCTACCTGCTCTCCGCTTTCGCCTACCACAACAACACTTCGCCAATCCATCGCGGTGTTTTCCTGACGCGAAACATCGTCGGCCGACGCCTCAAACCGCCACCAGTCGCGGTGGCGTTCAAGAACGACGAGTTCGACCCGAGCCTAACGATGCGCGAGAAAGTGACCAAGCTGACCCGCGACACCACCTGCATGTCGTGTCACTCTGTAATCAACCCGCTCGGGTTCAGCCTCGAGAGTTTCGACGCGCTCGGCCGCTGGCGCACCGAGGACAACAAGAAACCAATCGATACCAAAAGCGCCTACGTCACATTGGACGGCGACACCATCACGCTGGCCAATGCCCGGGACATCGCTGAGTTCGCGGCAAAGAGCCCCGCCGCCCACCGCGCCTTCATCACCGCCCTCTTCCACCACAGCGTCAAGCAACCCGTCGCCGCCTACGGCACGGACACGCTGGAGACACTTCGCACCGAATTCGTAAAATCAGACTTCCACATCCGGGAACTCCTGATCAGAATCGCCACCCTCACCGCCACCGAACCAATCCGATGAAACGATCTATCAACCGCCGCCAATTCCTCCGCGACCTCGGCCTGACAAGTGCCGCCAGCCTGCCTTTCATCAACGGTCTGCAGAGCTTACACGCCGCCGAGAATGGCGCGCGCAAGCAACGCCTGATTTTCATGTTCTCTCCGAACGGGACCGTGCCGGCGGAATTCTGGCCGGACGAGTTCGGCGGAGACAAACCATTGGAGTTTAAATCGATCCTCAAACCACTGGATCAATGGAAGGATCAGGTCCTATTGCTAAAAGGTGTCGACAACAAGATCACCGGCGATGGCGACAACCACATGCGCGGCATGAGTTGCCTGATGACCGCAGACCGCCTCAACCCCGGCAACATTCAAGGTGGCTCCAACTCCCCGGCCGGCTGGGCGCGCGGCATCTCCATCGATCAGGAGATCAAGAACCACCTACAGAAGAACGAAGCAACCCGCACACGCTTCGGCTCGCTCGAGTTCGGTGTCGCCGTCCCCAACCGCGCCGATCCCTGGACACGCCTGTGCTACGGCGGCAACAACAAACCCATCGCGCCGATCTCCGACCCGAACGAGATGTTCGACAAGATCTATGGCGGCGTACAGGATCGCGAGAACCTCACCAGCATCCTCGACGACGTCCGCGAGGATCTGAAGCGCGTCTCCACGAAACTCAGCCCGGAGGATCGCGCCCTTCTGGAGGAACACATGACCCTCGTCCGCAACCTCGAGAACGAACTGGCAGCTGCCTCGAAAAATTCCGAGCTGGCGCACCCTGAGCCCGAGATCGATCCAGAGATCGAACTGGTCAACGACAACACCCCAGCCATCAGCCGCATGCAGATCGACCTGCTCGTCAACAGCATGGCCAACGACATGACCCGCGTCGGCACCTTGCAATTCATGCGCTCGGTCGGCCAGGCGAGGATGCGCTGGCTCGACATCAACGAGGGCCACCACCAGCTCTCCCACGAACCACATTCGAACACAGACGCGCAAGAAAAACTCAAGCGCATCAACCACTGGTTCGCTGGCGAGCTCGCCTACCTCACCAAGCGACTCGCAGAGACCCCCGAGCCCGGCGGCCAGGGCGGCAGCATGCTCGACAACACCCAGATCATCTGGCTAAACGAGCTCGGCGAGGGCAACAACCACACCCTCAGCAACATCCCGTTCGTGCTCATCGGTGGCGGCGCCGGCTTCAAGACCGGCCGTGCTCTCGACATGAAGAACACCGCAGCCAACCGCCTGTGGCTCTCCCTCGCTCACAGCATGGGCCACACAGAACTGGCGACCTTCGGCAAGAAGGTCCACAACCTCGGTGGCGCGCTGGAACTATCGTAGTGATGACCTCCGGTTCGCCGAATCGCGTGTTGGAGTGAGATCTTTAGGCCTTTTCGGAGCATTCGCCCTGTCGGAACGGGTCTCTCTACGCCTCGGGTGTGGCCACGCTATTTGTCGTTTCGTGCCCAGTCCTGTTGGCAAACGCCTAAAGGCGTCACTCCAACCTCAATCATTGAGCGGATCACTGCGTCACCTCTTGACCAGCCCAGATCCTAGCGCACGGTTTCCGCAATGAAACTAGCCGCCATCATCCTCACGCTCGCCACCACCGCCCTCCTCGGTGCCGGCCTCTACGTCCCCGAAATGGCGCAACTACTCCCAGGTGCGCTAGCCAGCGGTGTGCTCGCCCTCATTGCCCAATTTCTCATCAAAACAGGTGGAGCCAAAACTCCAGCCGTCGCTGCCGCCACCGTCACACAGCAATCAGCCACCGCAGTCGGCTCACCAAAGCAGGCCGAAGCCGAAGTCATCAGCTTCCTCGCCGCCCTCCAAGACAAAGGCCGCCTCGTCGACTTCCTCATGGACGACGTCACCGCCTACGAGGACGCCCAAGTCGGAGCGGCCGCACGGGTCGTGCATGAAGGCTGCCGCGCCGCCCTCAACGAGGTCTTCACCATCGCCCCGGTCACCGAGAGCGCCGAAGGCACCACCATCTCCGTCCCGGCAACACACCGCGCCGACGAGTACCGCCTCACCGGCAAGCTCACCGGTCAGGCTCCATTCAACGGCAAGGTCGTGCACCGCGGCTGGCGCACCACCAGCACCAAGCTCCCACAGATCATCGTCCCGGATGGCGAACTCCCCTGCATCGCCCCGGCCGAGGTCGAGGTGAAGGCTTGAGCAACTTCGTAGACAGGTTCCTACGCGCCGAATTTCTCGGCGGTCAAAGTAGACTCCTGCGCGTCGGGATTTTCCTCTTCTGCGCCATCTTCCTAGTGGCTGGTCTGGCGACCTTCTTCCTCTTCGCCAGACGGTGGCTCGACAGCACCATCAATCCAGATACGCACTGGCTCGAGGCGATATTGCTTTCGATCCCGTTCCTGATGCTAGGAATCTGCGGATGTGGATTCGCCATTTTTTCGGGTTGGCTCGGAAGACGGACGATCGCACTAAGGAAGGTGACGGCAGAACATTGTGATCTGCTAGGCGCCCATCAGATTTCTGCAAAGCTCACCCATCCCGAACACTGGGACGAAGATGAACACGGGCACATTGTTTTCACCGATGGTGATCATCTGTTCTCGGCACTCATCGCCGCCGCAATCTGCATAGCGATGTGTGGATTACTGGGCGCACTGTCCTTCGAACTCATCCGAGACCCGCCAAGCAGCCTAGTTCTTATCCTTATCCTCATCCCCGCGGTGCTCGGAGTCTGCGGGACGGCGTGGTTTGCACGAATCAAATTTTTCAAACCACGCCCGCCCGTGTTGGTCTTCACCACCAGCCCCCTCCAACCGATCGACGACGAAAAAGAGGTGGCGCTCAACTGGGCATTCATCGGGAACCCGACCGAACTTCAGGACATGGAGGGTCTCTCCTTCGCCATCCTTCGATCTACCCGCGACCACATCAGAACCCCTCCCACCACTGATTGGGCCATCGACATGGGAGCAGAAGCCAAAAATATTCGCGAAGGCACTACCACCATTCATGTCCCGGAAACCGCCAAGAAAAGCTTTTTCGGCATCGGGCACACAGACGCATCTCAAATCAATCTCAAGGTTGGCTGGAGAAAACGCGGTGAGCCAAGCCGCGAATCCAGCTTCACCCTCACGGCATCCGAATCGGCCTGATCAATTTGGTTTAAAATTGGCAGTGCAGTGCTAAAGCAGGTAGCCACCAACTATGTCTGACAAAAAATTCACCCTAGGTATCGATCTCGGCACCAGCAACTGCGCGCTCTCCGTGTGTGATCTCGGCAGCGACGACCTGCGCATGGTCGACGTCATCCAAGCGCTCGCCCCCAACAAGATCGGCCCGCGCGAGACCCTCCCGAGCGCCGCCTACCTAGCCCATGAGAGCGAATTCCCAGCCGAGTCTACCACTCTCCCATGGGGTGATTCCCAGATCATCGGGCACTTTGCCCGCGAGCACGGCTCCCAGGTTCCAGACCGTCTCGTGCTGAGCGCTAAATCTTGGCTATCCAACACCCAAGTTGACCCGCGCACCCCAGTCCTGCCCTTCATGGCCGACTTGCCAGACGAGGAAAAAATTTCCGCGCTCGACGCATCGACCCGTTATCTCAATCACCTGCGCGAAGCCTTTCTCCACAGCGAACAACAGCGCGGCAACGACTGGACGATCACAGACGGCTTGGTCGTCATCACCGTCCCAGCCTCGTTCGACGAGACCGCCAGAAAACTCACCCTAGAAGCAGCAGCTGCTGCTGGCCTAGGCGAGGAAGTCGTCCTCCTAGAAGAACCCCAGGCCGCGTTTTACGCCTGGACAGCACAGGAGTTCAGCACCTGGAAAGACCAGGTCCAAGCCGGCGACTGCGTGCTCGTCTGTGACCTCGGTGGTGGCACCGCCGACTTCAGCCTCATCGCCATCAAAGACGAAGACGGCGACCTCGCGATGGAACGCGTCGCAGTCGGCGAGCACCTCCTTCTCGGCGGTGACAACATGGACATCGGCCTCGCCTACGCC
>JBLHKE010000367.1:0-7674 GCA_047619485.1 Verrucomicrobiales bacterium
CGCGATGGCCGCAACGTTCCATCAGCTCGAACCCTCTCCCTCTCGCAGGCTCCCCAGGCAAAGTGCGTCGTTCGAGGTGATCGTTTTCTGTTGGCTGCTACTCGCGTGGATTGCAGGCGGGGAAATCTTGGCCCCTTCCTGCGGGGCCGCGATTTCCCAGAACGAACGAGGCGTTCGTTCTACGTTCCAGCTCCAGCAGTCTCTGGTGCCTTTCAAAAGCTTCTGCGGTGCAATGCATTATTCGGCGATGGTGCCCCTTAACTACGTGCCATTCGGTCATGGATGCCTATCATCATAGGCTCAGGCTCCTATAGACTTGATCTCCAATCAGGATAATGAGACTGCTGCCCAATGAAAGAATCACTCTCCATCCAGCAGGCGAGGAAACTGGTTCTGTTGTCACAGCGGGTGCTACCGGCGAGGCAAGCTGGTTGTGCAATGGCAGCCACGCTGTCGGCGATTGAACACCTTGGTTATGTCCAGATCGATGCCATCTCCGCCATTCAGCGCGCTCATCACCATACGCTGTGGAATCGCAACCCTCGTTACCAGAGCGCCCAACTCGATCAGCTGATTGCGGATCAACAGGTTTTTGAATACTGGTCTCATGCAGCCGCCTACCTGCCCATGCGCGACTACCGGTTCAGCCTTCCCCGCAAACAGGCGCTGGCAAGTGGTGAGCAGGATCACTGGTATGATCGCGATGAGCGGATGATGAAATTGGTGCTCAAGCGCATTGCGACCGAAGGCCCATTGATGGTCAAAGATTTTGAGCATACCGGCAAGAGGATCGGTGAGTGGAAAATCAAGCCTGCCAAACGCGCCCTGGAATATCTGTTCATGCAGGGAGATCTCATGGCGCCGCGCCGTGTCAATTTCCACAAGGTCTATGATCTCACCGAGCGGGTATTGCCCGAAGGCACTGACACCGCGCCGCCTGATGCGGAGGAATACGCCCGCTTTCTAATTTCCCGATATCTGAGGGCAAACGGCTTGGGCCAGCCTGCCGAGATCGCCTATTTGCTTAAAGGCACCAAGCAGCTGGTTGCTGCGACCTTGGAGGACATGGTTTCGAGCGGAGAATTGCTACAGGTTCGTGCCGGCGATGAACCCTATTATGCGCTACCAGCTTCGCTGGAACTGCTGAGTAAGCCGCTGCCGCGCAGCAAACTGAAGATACTCTCGCCATTCGACAATCTGGTCATCCAGCGTAAGCGCTTGAAGGCGCTGTTCGGATTCGACTATCTAATCGAGTGCTATGTCCCTGAGGCAAAACGCCGATACGGCTACTTCTCGCTACCCATATTATGGGATGGGAAGCTGGTCGCACGAATGGACTGCAGGGCCGAGAGGGCTGAGTCGCTGCTGCATCTTCATCATCTGGCACTGGAACCCTGGGTTCTGAAATCCGATTCGTTGTTCTTTGCCCTGCGCAGGGAATTGGAATCCTTTCTGAAGTTCAATGACTGCAAGCATCTGCGAGTACACAGGACATCTCCCGCGAACGTCAAATCGGAGTTCCAGACTGCGATCAGTGATTTGACTAGCTGCAATCGATCTTAACATCGATCTTAACATCGATTTGCGATCGAAGTCGTGGTATTAAGCGGCTTGGGCATTGGGCTTCGATAGCAAATCGAAGTTACGCCACCGCCTGCGGCGCACTAGTCTTTCGTCAATCCCTGTAGATGAGGAATCAGAAGCGCGACGTCTCGGACGCCTCGCTCAGGTTAACGCTCCCGATGCTAGCTGGCTTTCTTGACTTCCGCTGGGGCTTTTTCTGGCTCCTTCGCGGGGGCTTTCCAGCCCATGTTGATGTCGAGTTCAGGAAGCGCTGATTTGAGATCAGCGGCTCCTTTGTCGGTGACGCCAGTTTGCCAGACGAACAGTTTTTTGAGGTTCTTCAAACCCTTGAGCTGGGCGATTCCCGCGTCGCTGACCGTGGTGCCGTAGAGGTTTAGATACTCGAGCTTGGCGAGCTTGGCGATGTGTGGGAGGCCGGCGTCGGTGATGGCGGTCTTCTCCAGGTGCAAGCGGGTGAGGTTGGTGAGCTGGCCGACATCGGCGAGGCCAGCGTCGGTGATCTGCGTCTTGGAGACGTCGAGCCAGGCGAGCTGGGTGGCGACTGGGACGAGCGCCTTGAGCCCGGCGTCATTGAAGGTCTTGGCGACGTTGACGGTGTTGGCGGTAAGGAAGGTATTGTCCTGGGAGAGCTGCATGACTAGCACGCCGGACTTGCTGATCGCATCCACCGCTGCCTCTGGGGCGGCTGGTGGGAGGTCGACCTTCGGTGCTTCCTTTTCGGCACCGCCGACCATGTAGGCGGTGAGGATGACTTTGATGTCTTCGGGTGCCTCGAGTTCGCCGACGGTCTTGTCGTAGTCGGCGCCCTGGTCGACCCACCACTTGAGGAGCTTCTTCTGATCTTCGGTGAGTTGCGTTTTGCCCTCGGGTGGCATGACGTCCTCGTCATCGGCCGGGAGGAAAATACGATTGGTTAACTCGCTGGTCTCGCTGTTGCCCTCAATGATGACGTCTGCGTCGCGGATGGCGTCGGGCGTGTGCAAGCGGATCTTGCCCTTGTCTTTTTTCTCGCCATGGCACTTGGTGCAGGTCTGGGAGATGATTGGTTTGATGACGTGCTCGTAGGCTTTGTCTTTGGCCATGTCGAGCTTACGACTGGCGTCTTCGGCTGATGCGCTGAGGCTCTGGAGAAGAAGGGCGCTGCCAGCGAGGGCGGCGGCGGCGATTGGGCGGAGGTGGCGGGTCGTCTTAGTCATCGGGTCGTTTCTATTGCTTACTTAATTAGGTGTCCGGAGTCGGGGTGGCTGGCTGTCGTTAGGAGCAGCCGGCCACCCCACTTCGGAAGCGATTGGTAGGCGGACTACTTGTCCTCGTCCTTGCTTTTGTTCTCGTCGAACTGCGGCAGCAGGCCGGCCTCAGTGGCTTTCTTGAAGTTACCCTCGGGGTCTTTCTCCCACTTGTCGACGGCGCGCTTCTTGAAGAAGTAGATGGTCTTGCCTTTGTATTCGATGCTCGGCGAGTCTGGTGTGACGATGCTGTCAGAATACATCGGGCAGAACTTCTGGTCGAGCAACTTAACCTCAGAGAGCTTCAGTTCCTCTTCCATGCCCTTGAATTGCGGCAGGCTATCCAGGGCGATCTTGATGATGTATTTGGGGTTCTTGTCGAAGCTCTTCTTGCAGGAGGTGCAGCAGAACAGGACTTTTTTGCCCTCATACTCGGAGAACTCCTCGTCGTCGACCTCGTCCTCGACCATGATCGGGCAGATCGTGTTGGTATCTTCGGCGACGGCGGTGAATGCCGTGAGCGCGAGGCCCGCGGCAAGTGAGGAAATTTTTGCGATCAGTTTCATATCGGTGGTTTTTCTAAGTTTGATTGGGTTGTAGAGCTGGAAATCCAGCGGCGCTAAGAATGCCCCTGCAAGGCGGTCAAATAAAGGATTTTTTTAGAATCTGTGGTAGTTCATTTAAATACGCCCGGTGAGCGAGGAATCTGACAGTTTTCTGGTGGTGGGGACTGCGGGGTCGCAGGAAAATTTTGGCAGCAGGTCGGCACGGTAGATGCTAGAATCGGGTAAGCTCAAAAAGTTCTCACCATGCCAAAAGATAAACCAAGAAAAGACAAACCCGATTCGAAAAAAAGCAAGAAATTGGGCCTGAAAAAGCCCGAGCAAAATGCGACGAAGGCGAAGAAGAAAGCCGCAAAGAAGGTGGCGAAAGTTGCAAAGAAGAAGGCTGTAAAGAAGGCTGTAAAGGTTGCCAGCAAGAAGGCTACCAAGAAGGCGGGAAAAAAGGTAGCAAAGAAGGCTTCCAAGAAAGTGGCAGCGAAGAAGAAGGCGGTGGCCAAGAAGGTGAAGACACCGCCAAACCCGGAGCCGAGCGATTCGGAGATCAACCAGAAGGCCTACGAGATTTACCGCGAGCGTGAGGGGGCGGGTGAGGATGGCAACCCGCTCGGCGACTGGGAGAAGGCGCGCCAGATCCTGCGTGGCGACTGGACCCGGTAAGGGAAGGGGAGTCGGAGGAATGCGCGACCTTGCGAGTAACTTTGGTTCGTAGTCGAAGTTAGGTTCGGTTTGCCCAAGGATTGGCTGGAACTCTGTCGTAGGTTCGGTCTAGTCTCGCGCGATGGAAATTGAACTACTGCCGATCCGCGAACTGACTACCCTGGCTGCGGCGAACCCAGGTCCCTACCTAGTGCGCGGGCAGCTGGAGGTGGCGCGGACGAAGACGGCGAAGAATGGCAAACCCTTCGTGGAGCTGCGGCTGGCGGATGCGGAGGCGACGCTGACCTTGCGTGCGTGGAGTGACCACCCGCATTTCGCTGAGGTGCAGGGATTGAAAGAGGGGGCGTTCGTGGAAATTTCTGGTTCGTGGTTCGAGCAGCCGAACTTCGGCCTGGATGCTCGCGAGTGGAAGGTCAGGGGCTTGGGGCAGGAGGAAATCGACGAGTTGTTGAATGGTTCGGGCGCGATGAAGGAGAAGCAGGATGCAGACTACGGCTACATCGTTTCGGTGGTGGCCGGGATGGTGGACCCACGGTTGCGGTCGGTGTGCAATCATTTTCTAGGAGTGTTAGGAACTCGGTTCCGGCGCACGGCGGCGGCGCGCAAGAACCACCACGCGCGGCGCGGTGGCCTGGTGGAGCACGTGGCGCAGATGATGCGTTCGGCATCGGCACTGTGCGATGTCTACCCGGCGGTGAACCGCGACCTGGTGCTCGCCGGTGTCCTTTTTCACGACTGCGGCAAGCTGTGGGAAAATTGTTACACGGAGAAGGGGTTCTCGATGCCCTACTCGGAGCTTGGGGAACTGCTCGGGCACATCCCGATCGGGCTCGAGCTGGTGAACCGGTTCTGGAAGGAATGTCAGGAGACGAGTGGCGAGGAGTGGGCGGTGGTCGAGCCGCCGAGCGATCAGGTGAAGCTGCACCTCCTCCACCTAGTGGCGTCGCACCATGGGATCTTGGAGTATGGATCGCCGGTCGTGCCGAAGACGCCCGAGGCTTTCCTTTTGCACTACGTGGACAACATCGACGCGAAGATGGAGATGATGGCGGAGGCTTACGAGGGAGCGACCAAAGTCTCGGCGACGGTCTACGATTGGGTGCGACCGCTGGGTGCACGCGTAGTGGAGCCGCTGGCGTCAGTGGTGCCGGATGCACCACCGCAGCCGGATTAGGAGAGCACTGGTGGAGAACTTGAATTTCTGGCCTCAACTTCGACTGCAGGAGGTAGAAAGTTGAAGTTTTTCTGCGCCTGCGGCTCGAAAGCGTCGCCCGATTGCAAATTGGGGCGGCGGGTGGATGGTGGGTGTATCGATAAGTTTTTGCCAAGTCTCTTCGCTCTCCTACTGCTGGTGACTGCGCCTGGTGCGTCGGTTGAGCAGTGCCCGGTGCAGCCAATTGCAGGCGCGCTTTTTCTGCATGGGGGCGGTGCATTTCCGCCGC
Organism: Verrucomicrobiales bacterium; assembly: GCA_047619485.1. GTDB lineage: Bacteria > Verrucomicrobiota > Verrucomicrobiia > Verrucomicrobiales > DEV007 > JBLHKE01. The sequence continues at coordinate 5,473 of JBLHKE010000367.1, forward strand.
CGTTGATGGAAGAATTTCTGAAGCTTTGCGATCGGCCTGAGGGAAAGTTGGTCGTCATCCCAAGCGCGGCAGAGGATGGGAAGATCAACGTTTTGAGGATCATCGAGGGGTGGGGCAATCGCGGTTTTGCAAAGGTGCAGGTGTTGCACACGCGATCGCGTGACGAGGCGGACACGGAGGAATTTATTCAGCCTTTGCGCGCGGCGTGTGCGGTGTGGATCAGCGGCGGCATGCAATCGCGATTGGAAGAAGCCTACGTTGGCACACGGGTGGAGAGGGAGTTGCACGCGCTGTTGGGTCGTGGCGGCGTGGTCGGCGGCAGCTCGGCCGGAGCGGCAGTGATGAGCAAGGTGATGATCCGCTCGGGGAATCCGATCGCGGAGGTGGGTCAGGGTTTCGGCCTGATTGGGGGCGCGGTGATCGATCAACATTTCGTCGCGAGAAAACGTGAGGGGCGGTTGCTGACGGTGCTCGATGAGCATCCGGGGCTTGTCGGCTATGGGATCGATGAGGGCACCGCGCTAGTTTTACGAGGCCGCCAGATCTGGGTGGTCGGGAGTTCGACGGTGACAGCTTGTCTGGCGAAATCTGACCACCGCGAGGAATTCGTGGAGCCGCGTAGGCACCCGTGGCGCGCGGATCACATCGCCATGACCCGCGCCGCGATCGTGCGTGCCGCGAACTTGAAATTTTCGACCGTGCCAGCGGTCGTGCCAAAAGGGACGGTGATCGCGTTCGGTGGCGGCGGGACGACCAAGGGTGGGCTGGAGCATTTCGTCGATCGCGCTGGCGGTTCGTTGGCGCGCATCGTGGTGATCTACACGGCGAGGGCGGACGAGCCGCGCCTCTCGCAGCACTGGAGGCGGCTGTGGGATTCCGTCGGGGCGAAAAACGTGCGGGCGCTGCACGCGAGGGATCATGATGTGGCCAACTCGGATGCCTTCGTGAAAGAGATCGATGCGGCGGGTGGCGTGTGGTTCGATGGGGGTCGCCAGTGGCGTCTGGTTGATCGCTATTCTGGGACGAGGGCAGAAGCGGCGATTAAACGGGTGTTAGAGCGAGGTGGGGTGGTCGGCGGTTCGTCGGCGGGGGCGACGATCTTGGGTGGATACCTGGTGCGCGGCGACCCGATGACCTCGCGGACGATGATGCAGGAAGGTTATGAGCAGGGGCTCGGGCTGGTGCCGGGGGTGGCGATTGACCAGCACTTTTCGCAGCGCAACCGCTTCAAAGACATGCTGGCGCTGAAGCGGCGCTACCCGCAATTATTGGGAGTCGGGATCGACGAGGGCGCGGCGATCGCCTTCGAAGGCGGGAGCTGCGAAGTGTTCGGGCGCAACAGTGTTTTCATCTACCCGGTGGATGGGGAGCGGGTGGAGTTGAAGGTGGGGGAGAAGTTGAAGCTGGTGGAGTAGTGACCAGAGGTCACCGCTACTTGATCGTTGCTAGCTCGCAGGGGAGTTCGAGTATCGCGCGTGTTCCGATTGGTTCGCGGGCGTCCAATCTCGCGCTGCCATTGTGTAGTTCAGCGGCCTCGCGGACAAAGCACAGGCCAAGGCCGGAGCTCTTGCGGCCGGTGTCTGGGTGCTGCAGGCTGTAGAAGCGATCGAATACCCGCTCGCGGGCATAATCCGGGACGCCGGGGCCCTCGTCGTCGATGTGGATGAGAGCGCGGCGCTTGTCGCTTTTTAGTGTGACTGTTAGGGTGGTGCCGGGCGGAGAGAAATCGATGGCGTTCTGCAGCAGGTTGGCGACCGCTATCTCGAGGAGGAATTCTTCGCCCTGAACGACCGGTTTGTCCTCGAGTTGCAGGTCGATCGTCAGCCGCTTTGTCTCTGCCGCCTGCTGGTGGTCGTCGCAGACACGGTGGACGAGCCTGGCGAGGTCGACTGGTCTCGGCGCATCTAGGTTCTTGCGCGCCTCGATGGCGGACAGGGCTAGCAGGCGATCGATGATATTCTGCAGGCGGACGGTCTCGGTCTGGATGTTGCCGAGGAACTTGTCGCGCTGCGCTGGCGGCATGTCCGGGGCTTCGTCGAGAATTTCCGCGGCACCACGGATGGCGGCGACCGGGCTTTTCATCTCGTGGGTCAGTGTCTGTACGTAGGTCTCGACGTAATTGCGACCCTCGAGGGTCTCGCGCATTTCTTCAAATGCCCGGCCTAGCTGGCGCACCTCGCCGCGGCCGAGTTTTGGTGCCTG
>JBLHKE010000368.1:0-7671 GCA_047619485.1 Verrucomicrobiales bacterium
GTAGCCTTCGACGACGAAGCGGGCATTCATGCCGAGGGCTTCGGCACGCGCGATGGCGTCGGGGTCTAGGAGTTTTTTGGCGTTTGGGTCGATGGCTTTGGTTGCGGCGGGATGCTTCGATTTTTTTTAACCGCGAATCACGCGAATAGACGCGAACATTCTTTGGTTGAGGTCGTCCAGATTGGGCTTGGCGGGTTGGAAACCGCCACCATTTCTAGTCCAGCTTCTCAGTCTTGGGGACTTCGGCGATGATCTTCTGGATGATGTCGTCGGAGCTTAGGCCTTCGGACTGGGCTGCGAAGTTGGGGATGATGCGGTGGCGGAAGACCGGCGGAGCGATGGCGGCGACGTTCTCGCAGCTGACGTAATTCTGGCCACGCAGGAGGGCGTGGGCTTTGGCCGCCAGGATGAGGTTCAGCCCGGCGCGTGGCCCGGCACCCCAGCTGAGCCACTCTTTGCACAATGGTAGTGCCTCGTCGCTGTCCGGGCGGGTGACGCGGACGAGCTTCTCGGCGTAGCGCATGACGTGGTCGGCGACGGGCATCGAGCGGACCGCTTTCTGCCCCTCGATGATCTGCTCGGCGGTGAGCACGGCCTCAGGGATGCCACTCTCGTTGCCGGTGTAGGCTTTCATGATCTCGAACTCCTCCTCCTCGCTCGGGTAATCGACTTTGATGCTGAACATGAAGCGGTCGAGCTGTGCCTCGGGCAACGGGTAGGTACCCTCCTGCTCGATCGGGTTCTGCGTCGCGAGAACGAAGAACGGGTCGGGCAACTTGTGGTCATCGCCACCGATCGATACCTTGCGCTCCTGCATCGACTCGAGCATCGCAGCCTGGGTCTTCGGTGGCGTGCGGTTGATCTCGTCGGCGAGGACGATGTTGGCGAAGATCGGTCCCTTGAGGAACTTGAACTCGCGCTCGCCGGTGGCGGGGTCGGAGAAGATCACCTCAGTGCCAGTGATGTCGGACGGCATCAGGTCGGGGGTGAACTGGATGCGTTTGAAGCTGAGGTGGAGCGTCTCTGCGAGACTGGAGACGAGCAGGGTCTTCGCCAGACCTGGCACGCCGACAAGCAGCGCATGGCTGCGGGTGAAGATGGCGATCAGTGCCTGCTCGATGACCTCGTCTTGGCCGATGATGACCTTGGCGAGTTCTTTGCGGACTTTGCCGACGGCGCTCTTCAGGGATTCGATTGCCTTGTCGTCGGCTACTTGGGATGCGGGATCACTCATGATTCTTTGATGAAAATTCTATTTTTGCTGGATTTCTACAGCGGAAGGCCGTGCGAGGCTAGGTTAATTCTCTAGGTCGGACGACAGAGAACGCCCGCTGCCAACGATTTCTAACACGACAGATTACTCGTTTCCACCCAGCCGGATGCCTTCGAAGTCGATGGTGAGGTCACCGGATACTACCTGGATCTGGATGGCGGCCGTCGAACCCGGCGGGACTTTGGCGCGCCCCTCATAACGTTGCCAGCCATCGAGTTCACCCACAAACGCCTCGAATTCACCGATCTCTCCATCGACCAGTAGGTTGACCCGAAACGCGCGGCTCGCATCGGCCAGAGGCTCCTCTTCATCAGTGCTCAGGCGGTAGCGTAACTTCACCGCGATGAAACCGGCAAAGCCCTCCGGCAGATCGTCAAAATCAATCTTCTCGCTGCTCTCTCCGCCAGCCTCAAAGGTCAGTTTTTTCCCGTCCGGCAGCGGTGTCTTTGCGCCCGCACCACCTGCTTCGCTCATGCCGACTTGGATCCCGTGATCGAAGGTGAGACGCCGGATCTCGCGACCTTTTGTGTTGTAGAGCACACGCGCACCATGTTCGGCGCCGTGGACGTAGTTGCGTTCCTCACGCAGCTGTTCGCCCTTCGGGTGCCACCATCGCGCTGGACCGACAGCCCTGCCGTGCTGGAAACTCAGCTCGCTAATGAGCGCTCCCCCGGTTGCCCAGTGTTTCCAGGTGCCGTGCTTTTTCCCCTCGCGGAAGGCGCGTTCGTATTCGGCCTGCCCGGCCGGATCCCAAGCATGGTGGTCGCCGTGTTCCCGGCCGTCCTTGTAACTGTGCTCAAATGCCTTTCCACCCCCATAGAAAGTGCCAACCTGCATCCCGGTGAAAGGCTGGCTCTTATCATCTAGCCAGAATACCTCAGACTCCGCCTCAGGATCGTACTCCGGATCTTCAGGATCGACCTCCCCCTCCTCGACCTCCGCCCGGACCAGTTCGGGCTCCGCCACGATCGCGTTGCTCCCGGAGGGGAAGCTATCGACAAAAACCTGCCGTGAGAGCACGGTTCCATCCTGGTTGTAAGTCGCGGCCAGCCCTTGGATCAGCCCGTCGACCGCATTCGCCTCGCTATGGATGATACCGTTCAGTTGGTAGGTGGTGACCTGCCCATGGCGCACGCCATCGACGAATTGGAAGCTCGATTTGACTTTCTTGTTCGGTCCCGGAAAAAACTCAAACGCCGCTCCGTGGCGGACGCCATCGACATACGTGAACTCCCATTGGATCATCGACGGCGCCTTGCGGAACGGCACCTCATGTTTTCCCTGGTAGGGTTCGAGGCTATGGCGCTCGATCAGTTTGCCATCGACCCGCACCCACTGGGGTTTCCCATCAGACATCTCAAGATCCTTGGACTCGTTGACCTTCAACCAGATACCCCACCCGACCGCAAGTAGGGCAGTGCCGAAAAGGATCCAGCTAATTTTCAGTTCGTACATCGGGGATACAGCCAATTAACGCGCCCCAGCAAAAGGTCAAGCGACCTGCTGCTAGGTAGTTGACAAGCAATCCCATCAGGCTAGTTTCCTCGGCTCTGAGAAAAGTGCGCCCCGGCGCCTGTTCTTAGAGGTTAGAGGTCCACGAAGTGGAATTACCCTATGGTGTAATTGGTAACACAGCTGATTTTGGTTCAGCCATTCAAGGTTCGAGTCCTTGTAGGGTAGCCACTTTTTTCGGAAATGTTCAATCCGAAGAAACCGTGCTCCTCCTAAGGAAAGCAGGATCCACCTCAGCTCTGACGAACATTTTTTGACGGAATTGCGTCGGAATTGCGTCGGATCATGCCACGATCGCCTTCACCACACGACCGTGGACGTCCGTGAGGCGCAAGTCGCGGCCGGCGTGGCGGTAAATCGAGGCCGCAACCCGAGGCTTTTGAGAGGGCTCAATAATCGTGGGAGATCGTGACCCCGGGCAGGCTGCGCACCAGCTCGTCCACCTCCTCTTTCTTTAGTTCCGTCCCAGTGATCACCAGCTTCTTCAGTGCTGACATGCGCTTGAACGAATCCGCTGATCTTCCCGTGATCGGGCAATTATCGAGCACCAAGGTGTGCAAATCCGGCAGGGAGGTGAGCCGCTCGATGTGTGAGTCTTTGATCCAGTAGTCGCCGAGCTCCAAGATTTTCAGGCGCTCCATGCCGGCGAGCTCTTCGAAGAGCGCATCGACATTCGCTGGCGGAATCGGACGGCCCTGGTCTTCGGTGAGGGTCAGGTGTTCGAGGTGCTTGAATTTCGACAGCGCCTGTCCGAGTTGCCCATCGAAGTTCACGAAGTAGTAGATCTGGACGACTTTGATCGGCCCGCTAAATATCGCACGGTAGCGGGCAAGCAAAATGGCGTCGATGTTAGTTCCTCCGCGGGTGTGTCCAAATTTTTTCTCGAGGTGTTTCTCGATGTGGCGATCGATGGACTGCGGAAGTTTTTCCGGCTTGCCCCACACGTTCCAGGTGATCTCCCAACTACGACCGAGCGAGTTTTGGACTGCGGCAACCCGCTGGTAGCGGGTGAAAAAATGACCCCCGATCAACACGATTCCCAAGAGGAGCGCGGCCAGGATGATCAGGCTCTTGGGCACCTTGAAAAAGTTGAATGATCGCGAGAAGAATTTCATCCCTGCCGAAGACTATCACAGATCGGGTGAGAACGAAGCGCATGCCTCAACGTTTGGCTTGTGGTCGAGCCCGGAAATCTTGCTATGGCCACGTCCCAAGCAGCAACATCGCCCGTCCTCGCACGCTTCATAGCGACGCTTGATCCGACTCACCATGCCGTCGCCGACTCACCTGCTTCCTGCTTCTTCTCGCTCTGTTAGCTTTTTCGCCTCGAGCAGCAGTCCTATCATATCGGCCGCCCACTCCTGCCCGTGCTCTTCGTGCACGCAGGTGAGGTCGCGGATGTGGTGCGCGTTGCAGAGGGCGTGTTTGATTCCTCCTATTCGGTAGTAGCTCGACAGGTAGTCGTGGATCACGTAGCCGGTGTAGCCTTCGATTACGCCCATAGCGCGCAGCGCTTTTTCGCCGCGGTGCCGGCCTATGTGCAGGTAGGTCAACTCCGGCGGGAAGGCGGTGTGCAGCCAGTGGATTTTTCCGGACTTGACATTCATTTAGCCTTTGCGGCGCCCCAATAATTATACGACAGCACGCGCGGCCCTGGGATATACATCTGTTCGAGCGCGGTCAGCTCTAGATTTGCGGTTTCAAACAGCGCCGGGATATCGCGTCCGCTATGGCGGCCTCCTGCAATACGTTTCCAAAGAGGATCAATTTTAGTCTGCCATTTGCGCACGCTCACATCTGGCGCTTTTCCGTGCTCTGCAAATAATATCAGCCCATCAGGGCGTAGCACACGCGCCATCTCATTCAGGGCTTTGATCGGATCAGGAATGGTGCAGAGGGTGTAGCTGACGAGGACTGTATCCGCTATGTTATCCTCAAGCGGCAGCTTCTCGTCAGACAGACCAATACGCTCGATCTCTATTGGGCAAGCGCCGCGGCGTTTCTCACTGCGCTTCCAGAGATGATAATCGGGATCGACACCGATGATTTTCGTGACAGCCTTGGGGTCATAGTGCGGCAGGTTTAGCCCTGATCCTATGCCGATCTCGACAACGCATCCCGTCGCTAGCGGAACGATTTTTTCGCGTTGCTTCGTTATCGGTCCAATTCCGCAAACTTTGTCCAAACAACGCGGATAAATGTAGCGGTCATAAAATTTCATGGGCTCTCGTAACCTACAGCTCTTCACCCCTCCCCGAAAGCAACTACGATTCTAGAAATCGCGCGCCAAACCATTCGAGGAGAGTAGAAATACGATGCTTACGAAAAGAGTTGTTACAAGCACAAGGCAGGTCGAACGATCCAGTTTCGATCCTCCAGCGTAGGCTGCTCGATGCAATTTCATTCAAACCAAAATCTCGCGATCGTTGGCGCCGGTGTGTCTGGCTTGGCGGCGGCTTGGGCGCTGCGGGATAGTGATTGGAACTGTGTCGTGTTCGAGAAGAGTCGTGGGTATTCAGGGCGGGCGGCGTCACGGACTCGGGAGGGCGTGCGTTTCGATTACGGGGCGAATTTCTTCAAGACAGATTCGGAGGCGCTGGAGCAATTGGTGCTGCGTGAGCTGCCGACGGAAGGGCTGATCGATATCGCGGGCGATGTGTGCACTTTTGATCGCGACGGGAACGTGTCGCCCGGTGATCCATTGCAGAACGCAGAACCGAAATGGAACTATCGCGACGGGATCAGTACGTTGGGCAAGCGCCTGGCGGTGGCCTGTGGGGCAACAGTACAGCGGGAGACGCAGGTTGGGGCGCTAGTGGAGACGGGATCGGGGAGTTGGGGGTTGGAAGACGAGGCGGGGAACGAACTGGGGGAGTTCGATGCGGTGTTGTTGACGCCGCCGGCACCGCAGCTAGCGGATCTGATCGAGGCAAGCGAGCTTGAGGATGGCGAGGACAAAGAGGAGTTGGTGAGACTGTTAGGGGAGAGCGAATTTTATCGGCAACTCTCGCTGGTGTTCGGTTTCGATGGTGAGATCGTCCGGCCGGAAGCGTGCTACGCGCTGCTGAACGCGGATCGTCGGCACCAGGTCGCTTGGCTGAGTTTCGAGAATGCGAAGCCGGGGCGCGTGCCGGATGGGGAGGGCGTGTTGATCGCACAAATGGCTCCGGTTTGGACCGAGGAGCACTACGATGCCTGCGATGAAGTTCTGCAAAACGAGGCACTGCGGGCGGTATCGACGATCATCGATCTTGGCGGCGCCACCTTGACTTGGTTCGACAAGCAACGCTGGCGGTATGCCCACCCGAAGGTGGCATTGGATGTCGAAGAGGTCGAGGAGGCGGCTCCCCAGGGGCTATTCTTTGCCGGTGATGCCTTTGTCGGTAAGGGGCGTGTGGGTGGTGCGATCGAGACGGGCTTCGCGGCGGCGGAACGAATCAGCGAACTCTAGCCCGCCAGCTGCGCCTCGCTGACGATGCGGATATTGTCGTGGTGGCCGCCCGTGCCGTCCGAAGGGAACCTAGTCGAGTGTCTGACACTTAACTCGGGCTCTATAAGCTCATGAATTTCAGCTCAAGTTCCACCCTCCTGTCTCTCCTCTCCGGTCCCTTTAACGGCGCCCTCAAGCGCCCCACGTGAAAAGCAATTTCCTAGCAAAATAGCGCCTACTCTCGGGGAAAACCGTTGAGTAGACTGGAGTTCGGGCGCGCCGCACGGGCGCGTTAGTGCACAGCTCGTCATGGGAAAAAGTAGTTCTTTTGAGCTTCCCATTCCCCAACCAGCCCCTCGTCATCAGATAACAATTTCACCCCCTCGTCATCAAAATAAGGTTTCAGCGTTTCGCCATCATCATCGAACATCTCCGTCAGCCCATCGAGATTTGCTTTCAACGCCTTCTCTGAATCGAGCTCCCTCTGATGATCCAGGATACCGATCGGCCCCTCATAGCCGCTTTCGATCACAATATTAAGCATCCACTTCTCGTGCTTCCCCTCCCCTAGCGCTAGGATCTTGGGCTCCGCATCATCGTTCATTCCATTGAGGTTCAAGCACAGCAAATAAGGCTTCATCATCTTCAGCGACTCCTTCCACCCTTTGATCTCTGCATGCCCGTGGTGCCAGTTGTAGACAATGCCAACATGTTCGTGCCCGCGTTCGTGCAGTTCCTTACAAACCCCGACCAGATTCTCCGGCTCACCTCCCCAGCCGCCGTGATTGTACAATCCAAGCTTGCTGCCAAGTTCCTTCGTCCGCTTCGCCAAAGCTTCTATCGTATCTGCAGCCGCTGCGACTTTCTGATCTTGCGTCCCCTCTTTCGGACCCGGTGCCGTCTGCCAGATCTGCGGGTGGACATCGTACTTTTTAAAAAGCTCAAAAGCCTTCTCATGCGATCCCCAGAATGCGAAGTATTCGATGTCGTGTTTTTTATATTCGAGGATCTCTTCTTCAAACTCCTCAACATTCTCCTTCCGCCAATCATACGCACAGCGACCGATACCGAGCTCCTTCAACATCACCGCCCGCTCCGCCGGACCACGCTTCTTGGCATCGAGGGGAACGATGCACCAGGCTACCAAATTCTTCTTCTCGAGATTGTCCGGTAGGTCACCGGCACTCGCCCATGGAGAAATAGCCGATACCGCGATGATAGATAGGGAGACCAAAGTTCGTATGCTCATACTAAGTTAGGCTAGTAACTTTTTCCAGTGTCTGACACTTTTAAACCCTCTCGCTAGATGCTTTCGGTTGCTCTCTACTTCATCTTCTCCTTTCGGTTCTGTCTTGGTTTCGAGCGCCCTCCCCGCGTCTCAGGGCTTTGGCTGGCGCCATGATGGTAGACTTCTCAATATTAACGAGATTCCCCAATTCGCCTGGCGAGAGGGAGC
>JBLHKE010000369.1:0-7667 GCA_047619485.1 Verrucomicrobiales bacterium
ATCCGGGTGAGCAGGGGGCGGGTGACCACCGTGTGCAGGCCTACTGTTTCCGTATGTGCCTGACGGATGATCCTGACAACCGTGTGGCGTTTCCAAAGCCAGAAGGGTATGACCCGATGCGTTACGAACTCTACCTGCGCTACATCAATATGGGTTGGCGGACGGTCTGGGGGAACCATAAGGACATGCCGAACCGCAAGACTGACACCAATAACGACGGGGCGTTCTCGACCGATAACATCGGCATGAACTACGACTATCCAGACGGGGATTATGCGACGCGCGAGAAGATCATCAAGCAGCACGAGGTCTACCAGAAGGGACTGTTCTGGTTCTTGTGCAATGACCCGCGCGTGCCTGAAGATCTCCAGAAGAACATCAGCAAGTGGGGGCTGGCCAAGGACGAGTTTGTCGACAACGGCAACTGGCCGCACCAAATCTACGTTCGCGAGGCACGGCGGATGGTCAGCGAATACGTGAATACCGAGGCCGATTGCTTCCGCTCGCGTGCGACTCCTGATCCGGTGGGGATGGGATCCTACAACATGGATTCGCATAATGTGCAGCGCTATGTAGACGATCGCGGATTCGCCCGCAACGAGGGCGATGTGCAAATCTCGCCCGGTGGGCCTTACCAGATTTCTTACAAGGCGATCCGGCCGAGGAAGGAGGAGTGCACCAACCTATTGGTGCCGGCCGCCCTGTCGGCGTCGCATATCGCGTTCGGTTCGATCCGCATGGAGCCGGTGTTCATGATCCTGGGGCAGTCGGCTGCGACCGGAGCCTGCCAATCAATCGACCAGAAATGCGCGGTGCAGGACATCAATTCAGAAAAACTGCACAAACGTTTGTTGGCCGACAAGCAGGTGCTCGATTTCAAGTTGTCGAAGCTCACCCGCCGCGGAGGTATTTCGATCAAGAAGCTGGAGGGGATCGTGATCGACGATGAGGATGCAGAACTGAAGGGCTTCTCTCAGTGGAGCACGAGTGTGCCGGGTTTCGTCGCGGCGGGCTACCGGCATGATGGGGGTGGCGACAAGCGTACGATCCAGTCGGCACGGTTCATCCCAAAGATCCCTGAGGATGGCGAATACGAAGTGCGGGTCGCCTACACTGAGAATAAAAATCGGGCGTCGAATGTGCCGGTGAAAGTGAAGCACGCCGGCGGGGAGAAATTGGTTCACGTGAATCAGCGCAAGGCGCCGCCGATTTCAGGGAGCTGGATTTCGGTCGGTAGCTTCGAGTTCAAGAAGGGGAAAGCTGGCGCCGTGGAGATCTCGAACGCCGGAGCAGATGGCTACGTAGTGCTCGACGCAGTGCAATTTCTGCCAGTAGACCGGGGTTCCGAGCCCGGCCAGAAAAAGTGAAAATTCGTTGCCGCTCGACTAGCAGTCAATTCCTGCCACGTCCTGATCTGATGAGAGTTGGTTCGTGGGTCGTCTTGCTACTCGCATGCGGTGGCTGTTTTGTGGCAGGGTTGATGCTCGCTCCGACTGGTGGGGACAAGGCAGGAAAGCGGAAGAGCGAACCGTTGGTTGATGCGCGATTACAGGCCACGCCAGATCACAATGCGAGCCCGGTCGAGGGCCCTGGGCTCATGGTTTGGGGACCGAATCAGCGAGGCTGGTTCAGTGGAAGAGATTGGTAAGGGCGATCCCCAGCAGGCTGTAAGCTTGCTGGAGCGGCTCGATGCGAAATCGGCTTCGGCGGTAGAAGCGGTTGTTGTCGAGGCCTTGGCGCGAGAGGATCTCACGACGGCTCTTGATTGGCTCGGCGCGCGCGAAATGTTGCCTGGGAGGGAAGGCGTGGGCGACCGATTGGAATCGTTCAGGCGTCTGACTCCAGCCTTGGCTGGTCTGCCACTGCAGGAGGCGGTCGCGGTTTATGATCGCTTCTTTCCGGATGCGGAGAATAAATTGCAGAAGCGGACATACTCGGATGGGAGAGTGGAGTTTTACCTTGGCGATCCGGCGTTGCCTGCGACGGATTTTTTAGCGCAGCACCTGGGGCGGGAGGTCGAGTTGGGGAAGGAATTGTTGGCACTGCCACCGTCGGCGGCACGCGATCAACTAGTCGCGGCGGCGATGGGTCTCTGGGCGAAGATCGATCCAGCAGGCGCTGCGGATGTGGTGCTCGCGCTAGACGGTGAGTCGTTCGAGCGGATTGCCGGATCGCTCGCTTACCCGCTCGGGAATCAGGCGCCGGCGCGCGGCCTGGCGCTTGCGTCACGGCTTTCGGGGGAGTCCCAAGAAGGATTCTTGCAAGTGCTGACTCAGATGGTGGTGCTCGGGGAAGCTCCTCGCCCAGTTGCCTTCACTCGCTGAAGGAGATATGGACGCGTTTGCTGAGGATCTCCGTGCTGGTCGGGAAAGAATCAACGATGATGTCGTTGGCCGTGACCGGTGCGTTGAGCTATTGGTTTGCTGTGGCGACGACCAATATAAGGGAGTTCGAACGGGTGGATGGTTTGGAGTTGATTGCGTATCTGAAAGGATACCAGTCAGTTTTTATCTGGCATCCGCCGCGGCTTGGATCAAGAGCTCTGTTTTGGTGAAAAACAGGTAGCACTTAATGTTTTGTTCCTGCAAGCCGGTCATTTTTTGGACGACGGCGTGGTAGGTGTTGAGCTGCTGCTGGTATTTAGCCGCGGCTTGGGATGGTGGGGTGTTTTCTTCGAGCTCAGTAGTTTTGAAGTCAATAATGGTAGCCCTTTCACCGTCTAGGATGACGCGGTCGATAGTTCCGCTGATCCAGTCACCGTCGATGAGGGTCTCGAAGCGTTTCTCGCGCCAGCAGGTGGCGGTGGGGCTGGGGCGGTTTAGGATTGGCGCTGCGGCATCGAGGGAATCGAGGACTTCCTGGCGCATGGCTTTGGTTGCGTCGGGGACTGTTTCGTCCCAGCGTTTTTTGATCTCGGCAAGGGTGGTTTCGTCGAGCCATTCGATCTGTTCGAACAGGGCGTGGACGAGCAGGCCGTGGGTGAGGGCGCTGGTGCCGCTGGGGCTAAATATCTGGGCGCTAGTTAGGGTGCCGATAGCATGGCTGCCACTCGGCGTGCGGCGGCGGTGGCGCGGGCGTCTGGCGCTTTCGGGGAGCGTTGCGGGGGCGGCTTTTTGAATGATGGCCTTTGGCTTCGGCTCGTCGATGTCTCCGGCCTCATACCACTTTTCGTTGCCACCTTGGTAGACGATCTGGTCGTGGTGCTTGCCGGGCTTTGGCTCACTCGTGCTGAGGGTGGACTCGAGGAGCTTGACGAAATTCGCCGAGGTCGATTTGCCGTGGGCGGGGGCGATCAAATACATGGCACGCTTGGCACGCGTCATCGCGACGTAGAATTTGCACAGCGACTCGTAGCAGTTGTCGGCCTCCTGCTGTTCGACGTAGGCGGCGAGCACCGGGTCCTGGCGGGCGATGTTGTTCTTCGGCAGGGTGTAGACCCACTCGATGCTGCGATCCTCGTTGCGGTAGGTGCCAATGCCATCGCGTGCCATGGCAAGCTTGTTGCCGTCGAGTTCGGGGAGGAGGCACATCTGAAATCCGAGACCTTTCGATTTATGGATGGTCATCACCTGCACCGTGCCTTCGGCGGCGGGTTCGCGGACGGTGTAGTTTTCGGCGAAATCGAGGAACTCCTCGAGGTTCTTACTGCCGGTCTGATCGAAGCTCTGGGCGGCGCGGGCGAATTCTCCGGCGCGGCGTTGGCTGAACTCGTCGAGTTCTAGTTCCAACCGATCGAGCCAGCGGTTAATCACCCGTTCGGTGCCGTGGCGGGAGATGTCGCCGAGGATTTCTGCTGCGACGTCAGCCTGCGATTTCTTTTCGGCGTCCATGATCTTGCCGAATGGGGTCATGCGCAGGTGGTTCCAGGCGAAGGTGTCGCCGGGATGCGCTGCGAATTGGAACAGGGAGAGTAGGGCAAGCGTCAGTGGGTTGTCGGTGGCGATGTTGAAATCGCTCTCGCTGAAGATCGGGATGTTGGAGTTGGTGCGGACGTAGTCGACGATCTTTTTGGCGGTGGCGTTGCCCTGGACGAGGATGGCGCAGCTGATTCGGCGTTGGTCGGGCCGCACCTCTTCGAGGACTGAGAGCATGGTGGCGAAGATGTCGTCCTGGTCGGCCTTCTTTTTACCGATGCCGGGATCTGGGTTGAGCAGGCAGGCGTAGCCTTCGCGGTCGGGGAAATTGGAGGCGTGGTCGCGCCATTCTTCTTCCCAGCGGACGAGGGTGCTTGGCGGGCAGATCTTCTCAAGGGAGGCGCTGTCGCTGAAGACGTTGTTGACCATGCCGATGATGTCAGGGCCGGAGCGGTAGCTGCGGTCGAGGTGGCGTTTTTTGATGCGCGATGTGCCGTCTTCGTCAGTGTAGCGATCGTGGATCTCGTCGAACAGGCGCACGTCGCCGCCGCGCCATCCGTAGATGGCCTGTTTGACGTCGCCGACCTGGAACAGGGTGCGTTGGCCGGAGGTGTCTTGGACGGTCTCGTCGATGAGGTTTTCGATGGTGCGCCACTGGAGGAAGTTGGTGTCCTGGAACTCGTCCAGCAACCAGTGGTCGAAGCGCGCGTCTAGCCGGTAGTCGATGCCGAGGCGTCGGTCGCTATCTGGGGTCTGGCTGAGGAGCGGGCTGGTGAAGCCGTTCGCGTCGTCGGCGGCGTTGCTGGTTAGGATGATGAGCAGGTCGCTGAAGGTGAGCTTGCCGCGACGGCGCACGAGCCGGCCGTAGCTGCGCTCGTACTCGTGGATGACCTGGAAGACGCCGCGGGTGCGGCTGAGGAGGTTCTCGAGTTCGGCGTTGACCAGCCGGCGGGAGATCTCGGCGAGATGCTCTGCCTGCGGTGGGGTGAGTTCCTGTTTCTTGCGCTCGACGGTGATTTTCCCTTCGCCATTCTCGAGCTGGGAGAGTTGCTCGAGGGCTTTGATGAGAATGTAGTCGATCTCTTTGGCCATCGGTGTGCCCGGCCGATGGGTGATGGCTTTGTCACGGAAGTTCGTCCAGCGGGCGAGTTGCTTCTCGCTCAGGTCAGGATCGGCACGCAGGGAGTCGATGAGTGGTTTGAAGACGGAGTTGAGGTCGCCGGATTCACTGCCCCAGCGCCAGCCGTCTGGCCAGATGGTTGCTTGGTTGCCCCACCTGGCGGGGCCGGGGGCGTTCAGGTAGATGTCGTGGTGGTCGTCGATGAAGCGGCCGAGCTTGTGCACCAGGCGGCTCTCTTCACTGCCGAAGGTTGCGAGCTTGAAAGCGACGAGGAAGTCTTGTTGTTCTTTGAGGGAGGCGCCGGCGTGGGGGCGTTGGAATACTTGGCGGTAGACGCGCAGTTGTTCGTTGCTGAATAGGTGGTCGTCGAGGATCTCGAAGCCGCCGCCGAGACCGAATTCGAAGGGGAAATTGCGCAGGATGCTGGAGAAGAAGGAGTCGAGGGTGCCGAGCGTGAGCAGGTGCATGCGCGAGACGAGTTTGCGCAGGAGTTTGAGGAAGGCTGAGGGCGGGAGATCGGGGATGTAGGGTGTATTGGCCAGCTCCGCGCAGTAGTCGGGATCGGTGGCGGCGCGGGAGAGTTTCTCGAGGATGGCGTCGAAAAATTCGCCAGCGGCTTTGCGGGTGAAGGTGAGGGCGATGATCTTTTCCGGATCGACCCCGTGCGCCATGAGCCCGATGTAGCGGTTGGTCAGCTGGAAGGTTTTTCCGGAGCCGGCGGAGGCGCGGATCATCTCGTTCTGGGAGATGGCTGGTTTGGCTTGGAAGTCGGGCATGGCTTGGGTTGCTGGATTTTTTAACCGCGTATAACACGAATGGCGCGAATGGCTTGTGACTTGGGTTTAGGGGAGCCGGGACGAGCCAGCTACGGAGGCTTCGGCGTCTTCGAAGAGGAATTTTTTGAAGTCGTCGAAGCGGATTTTTTCGGCTGGGGGCCAGAAGGTTTCTTTTTTGATGCTTTCGATGATGTGGGCGGCGCAGTCTTTCGCGGATGTTAGGGTGTGTTCGGTGAGGTCTTCCCAGAGGTCGATCTTAGTGTCGCTCTTGGCCCGGGGGAGTTTGAATAGACCGGTGAGGATGGTCTCTTCGTCCTTGGCGGGTGCGTAGTTTTCTCGCAGCGCCCAGATGTAGAGGGGGAGTTGCAGGTTGACCCAGTGTCGCGGCCAACCGTCTGATCCGGTGGTCAGCGCCCAGTCGGGGAAATCGCTGGGCTCTTGGCCGCGGGGGATCTTCTCGAGGTGGCTGTCGGCGGGGCTGGTGGCTTTGTCTGAGGTTTTGAAGTCGAGGACGCGCAGGGCGCCGGTGAACTCGTGTTGTTCGATGCGGTCGATTTTGCAGGCGATGGGTAGGCCTGCGATCTGCCACTGGGGGATCTTGTTGTCATCGGTGGGGACTGACCACTCGGCTGCGATGATCTTCCAGCCGTCGGCGCGTTCCTTGGCCTGGATGGCTGCGGCCCAGCTGAGGCGCTGCTTGGCAGACTCGAGTTGGATGAGGATCGGGACGGGGAGGCTGGAGCTGTAGCGGGTGGTGACGCGCTTCTCCAAGCGCTCGATGAGGTAGGCGGTGATGTCGCGTTCGCTGTCGCTGTCTTTGATGGCGTCGTCGCGGCCGAAATCTTCGAGCGCGTCGTGGCAGAGCGTGCCGAAGTCGCGGTTGTCCATCTCGAGTTTGTGGCGGTCGTATTCTTCCATGCGCAGGCCGTGCTTGAGGAAGAAGCGGAAGGGGCAGCGCAGGTAGTCGCCGAACTGGGTGACGCTGAGGCGGGAGCGGATCTTCGCGTCGTCTGGCAGGTCTGGTAACTCAAGTTGGAAGGCGCGGTTCCACGGGGCGAGCGGTGGTTTGTCTTCGTCGAGGTTGCCACTGAAGAGTTGCTTGGTACGGGCGGGGAGATCCTCGTCGGGGCAGAGGAATAGCAGGCGCGATGGGCTCAGTGGGGTGTTGTCGGTGGCGGTCTTGCCGACGATGAAGTCTACACGGCCGACCCCGGCGCGCGACTTGATCAGGGCGGTCAGGTAGTAGATGTCGCGGGCGAGGCGGTGGTCGTTGTCGCGCAGCCCGAGGGCCGCGCGCGCCTGGTTGGGGAGGTAGGCATCGCCGATGATTGCATCGGGGACTTTGCCCTCGTTGAAGCCGGTGACGATGAGGTGCGGAGCGTCTTCCCAGAGCAGTTCGAGCCAACCTTGGAGGTCGATCGCTGGTTGGCTACTGCTCGTTTCCCGTTCGGGGTAGAAGGGCTGTTTTGACAGCAGCTGGAGCAGGAGGTTGAGCAGGTCGGCGTTGCTCGGTGGCTGATCGAGGGCTCTGGTGAGCGGTGCTTCGAGTTCTTGCAGATACTCGAGGATGGTTGCGGAAATTTCCGTGTAAGCTCTGTCTTCGGGGGTGGATGGGTCGAAGCTGCGGTGCGCGTAGACCATGGTGAGGAAGTCTGGTAGCGCCTGGCTGAGCGGCTCGTCCTCGAGGCGGATCAACCAGCGGTTGATCAGTGTGAGGGTGAATGCCTGCTCGGGGATGACATCGTATCTGCGCTTGGAGTTGGCGTCCTGGACGTGCTCCAGGGTGTCGGGGAGATGGTCGTTGTGGAGGGCGTCGAAGTTTTTTAGTAATGTCAGGTGATCGTAGGGCTTTGCGTATTGGTCGGCAGCGGCCTGGGCGAAGTCGGGGATGCGGATGAGTTGGGCGAAGGCGTCGTA
>JBLHKE010000370.1:0-7603 GCA_047619485.1 Verrucomicrobiales bacterium
GGGTTGCCCGACAGAGTGCCCGCTTGGTAGACCGGACCGTCCGGCGCGAGCATGTCCATGATGTCGGCGCGTCCTCCGAAGGCACCGACCGGCAGACCACCACCGATCACCTTGCCGAGCGCCGTCAGGTCCGGCGTCACCCCACTGAGTTCCTGCACGCCACCTTTCGCGACGCGGAAGCCCGTCATGACTTCGTCGAAGATCAGCAGCGCGCCATTCTTGGTCGTCAGCTCGCGCAGAAATTCCAGGTAGCCATCCTCGGGGAAAAACAGACCTGCATTCGCCGGATACGGCTCGACGATCACTGCGGCGATCTCGTCACCGAGTTCGTCGAAGGCCTTCTGCAAAGCCTCGCGATCATTGAACGGCAGCGCGATGGTCAGGTTGGCGAGTTCCTCAGGCACCCCAGCGCTATCGGGACTGCCGTGGGTCAACGCGCCGCTGCCCGCGGCCACCAGCAGCGAGTCGACGTGCCCGTGGTAGCAGCCTTCGAATTTCACCAGGCGCTTGCGCCCAGTAAAACCACGCGCCAACCGGATCGCGGACATCGTTGCCTCGGTCCCACTGTTCACCATGCGAACTTTTTCCACCGACGGCACCCAGTCGACGATCAAGCGCGCCATCTCCACCTCGTAGGTGTTCGGGATGCCGAAGCTCAGCCCATCCTTCGCCGCGTTGTGCACCGCCTCGATGATCGGCTGCGGCGCGTGCCCGAGGATCGCAGGCCCCCAGGTGCCGACGTAATCGATCAGCTCCGTCCCATCTACATCCCAGATATACGGCCCTTTGGCGCGGCGGACAAAAAACGGTTCGCCATCGACATTGCGGAAAGCCCGCACCGGGGAGTTCACCCCGCCAGGGATCAGGGTTTTCGCCGTGGCGAATAATTTCTGTGAAAGCTCGGTGGTTGCCATAGTTATGAAGTGTGTGGAGCCGTTAATTTTCGGTTACCCCTTTATTACGTGCCAGACAATCAGAGGCAACGAAAGAAAACAGCGACCTTGATTCCGCCGGCGAAACCCGTTAGATATTAGGTGGAAACCATGAAACCCCCGTCCGCGAACCACCTGCTCGCCACCACCACCGCCCTGTGCGCGATCGTGCTGCTTGGCGCTTGCAAGACAACCGAAACTTCTTGGCGCAAGGAGGAGATCGGCACCGATTGGGAAAAGCGCACCCTCGGGAAAGTCACCCAGGCGCAGAATCAGATGAAAGCCGCTCACGATGGCGAGGACACGGACGGATACATGCAGAACGAGTTCGACATGAACGGCGATATCGATACGAAAAAGAGTCTTTTCAGCAACAAGAAAGCGCGCACGAAGGACTATGGGACAAAAGATTTCGCCGGTTCCGCGGACGAGTACAAGAGCGGCGACTACCAATTCCTCAAACGCCAGAATTTCGAAGCCAAGACCTCGCGCGATCAGAACGAATTGTTTGCCACCGGTGAGTCACCCGACAACAAGCGCCGGTTCTTCGGCCGCAACAAGCGCGCGCGGACCAAAGATTACGCTGACGACACCAAGAGCTTCGGCACTGGCACCTACAGTGGTGCCGACAGCAGCGGCGGGAGAAAGATCCCAGCCATCGTTCAGGATCGCGCCCGAGATGATGGCGCCACGATGAACGTCGACGACGTCCGCACCATCCTCCACGGGACTCAGTAGGCGCCCGATTGCAGAATCGGCCTCCACTGAGAGGCTCGCGCAACGACGCTACGACGCAGATATCCCGGTTTCGGTAAATTACTCGTGCGTCGTTGCGCGAAATTCCCCCGAAGCCTTCGTCCCGTTCTCGGTAATTCAGATTCTACCGCGGATGCTCAAAGCCGAACTTCCCACCATAGTGGATCGCCTCATAGCGCGCCTGCGCCAACTGCGGAGTGATCCTCTCCGGGCGGTTCAAAAAATACTCGATCGCCAATCGCATCTGAGTCGCAGCTTCGATCAACTCCACCCCACCACTCCCCGTCCCAAAGCCGGGCAACACCAGAACCTCGATCTTTTCCTTCTCCAAATTCCGGTTGTGCGCCTCCACCGCCAACAGAGTCGCCCAGGTCGCTAGGTAGACATTGTCTGTGCGCGAGATATTCATCGGTGCCCGCATCGTCGGAGTGTGTGCGACGAGCGGGAACTTCGCATGCCCGGTCTCCAAGATGAACGACGTCCCCACCGGTTGCTCCCCGCAGTAATCACTGAGAATCCGCGCCTGGATGACCTCCATCAACTGCCGCCCAAAAAAGCGCAGCATCGCCAGATCGATCCCCGCATCCATTAGCCCGAACGAGTTTCCCGCCGTCGCAATGCAATCGAAACCCGCCATTCCCTCGAAACCACCCAAATGCATCTCGACCGCCGGCAGGTTCCTGAAATGCCAAGCGAACGCATCCGTCGCCTCCTTGGAACGATTGACAATAATAATTCGCATCGCCCAAGTAGAATGAAGCTCCAGCTTCGGTCAACCGCTCATCGCCGCACACTCGGAAAATGCTCAAAGAGACGTTTCATCGCATCGTCCCCTTCCCGACGCACCACCGCCCTCGGGCTTGATTCTTCATATTCCGTAGGAGCCAGATCGGGGTCTGCGCCATGCTCGAGCAACATCCGGGCCAACCTCCGCTTGTTGTGCACCACCGCCTTGTAGAGCGCAGTCCCCAACCAGACATGAAAATCGATGCGCCTGGAATGAGGGATCATCTTAGCCGCAGTTTCCTCGTGCCCCCTCGATATCGCGATACCGATCGGTGTGTCATGGAACTCGCTACTACAATCAACACTCAGCCCTCTTTGCAAGAGGCAGTCTAGAATCCGGTGGGCGCCAAAATAGGCGACCGACATCATCGGCGTAAATGAATCGATCAACGGACCGTGCTTGCGTTTGGGGGGCCAACCGCCTGGATGCCTAACCCTAGCGATCGAACCGTGTTCTGCCTCAATCGCGAGAATCTCCTCAAGATCATCCCGTTCGATCGCCTCGTGAACGCGGATTGCGATTTCATCGTTCATTCCCAATCTGCGTAGCCTGAAGCTCCAACCCAGCTCAATCCTCAGACTCCTCGAACCCCACAGGCATCATTAGCGATTGCACCATGCCCTCGACGTCGTCGCTACGCATCAGCATCTCTCCGACCAGGATCGCGTCCGCCCCCCATTCCTTAACCTGCGCGGCCTGCTCGACCGACTTAATACCGCTCTCGCTCACTAGGATAATACCCTCGGGCACTTCCTCACCGACAGATTCCGTCGTCTCGAGATCGACCTCCATGGTCTTCAGGTTGCGATTGTTGATACCGATAATGCGGGCATCAGTATCGAGCGCACGCTCCATCTCCTCGGCATCGTGAACCTCCACTAGGGCCTCGAGGCCATAGCGTTGAGTCACGTCTAACAGATGCACCAATTCGTCCTGAGCAAGCGCTGCCACGATCAGCAAAACGGCATCGGCACCAGCCACTGACGCCTCGTAGATCTGCACCTCGTGCACGATGAAATCTTTGCGCAGCACCGGGCATAAAACCCGTTCGCGGATCTGCACGAGGTATTCGAGCTTGCCCTGAAAATACTTCTCGTCGGTCAACACCGATATCGCGCTCGCGCCGGCGCGGTCGTAGAGCTGAGCCTGCGCGACCGGGTCGAAATCCTCAGAGATAATGCCAGCGGACGGTGAGGCTCGTTTTACCTCGGCGATGAGGCCGAGGCTGCCATCATCTTCAGAACCGGCTGGTTTGAGAGCGGACTCGAGTGAACGAAAATCGTTCCGGGCGAGCGCCGAATACTGCAATTTCTCCGTCAGCGGGATGATTTTTTTTACTTCTTCGCGTTTGTAGGCGATGATTTCGTCGAGCTTGTTCACGCGCGCACGATGGTGGAGATGGCGGGCGTTTGCAAACGAGCGCTCGCCGAATCGATGCGTAGCTGATTTCGCCACGATTCGGCCGAAAGTCCTTGAGCTTTAGTCAAACATGGGACGCCCGTCCAAATCCTCGCGAGTTCAACCGCACCCGTAGCGCGAAGTGAAGCTACGCCCCGATGCGGCTGTAGCGCGCCTTCAAGGTCTGCTTCACGTGGATCTTGAGGTTCACGATAGACTCGGCCTCCTTACCCTCGGCCTCTGCGACGATCTCAAAGCTGATCTCCTCGCCCGCACACGGGAGTTTCGGATCAGTGGGGTAACGGCGGCTGATCGTGTTGGTGAGCGTCCCTGACTTCGGCGCGTATCCCAGTGGTAGCTCCGGGCTGACACCCTCACCGATGATGCTGACGTCTACTTGCAGAAACTCGGCCTCACCGCCCTCGTGCTTAGTCACGCTGGTCAGCTGCCCCTCGCTGCGCAGTTTTTCTGCGCCGATATGAAATCCGTTGCGCGCCAGCGCCCGCGAGAGGCTGTCGGTATTGAGCGCCCAGGTATCGCCCTCGGCCTTCGGTTCCTTCGTTCCCAGAACCTGATCCTCGGTCTCGCCGAACTGCGAAGACAACTTCATCGCGACCACGCTCAACGCCTCGGCGACCTCGCCGCTGAGCTTCTTCCCCGCGACGCTGAACTCCGCACCTTCGAGCGAGAACTTGCAGAGGATCTCCGCGCCTCGGCCGAGCAGATCGAGCGCCAGCGCCTCATCATCCGCCTGCTTTTGAAATCGGTAGACCGTCAGATTCAGCTGCGTCGGCAAGCCAAGTTCATCCACCTCCAAGACCTCGACCTTCGACGCTAGCTCACAGCGATAGGATTCATTTTTGGTCTCGGCGGTCTCACCGTCGATCGTCACCACGATGCGTTCGAACAAGCGTCCGACCGCCGCGTAGGTGTAGGCCTCGCCCTTCACCGCAGGCCGGTGCAGCTGGATAGGGTACACCCCCTCCTCCTGTGACCACACAAAGTGGGGGAGCGCTAAGATCGCAGCTAGGAAAATTGAGTAGCGGAGAGGCATCACAATGGGACGGGAAGGATACGCTAAGGGGTTGTCAGGAAATAAGTCATACAAAGATGCGCAGGAATTTTGGCCAGCACCAAGGCAGATTCCAGCGATTATAGCGGGCTATTTGAGTTGGAAGCTAACGCGGGTGATGGCCAAAATAACCAGCAAATTGTAGGAGTTATTTACTAACAAGCCCTAAGTGGACCCCTCATGTCCATTTCTGAATCCGGCTGTCTAGCTGGAACAGCTGTCCCGACACGTTCGGCTGGTAGAGGTGCAGAAAAACGATGAACCGCGCAGCGTCCCCCGGCGTGTTGAATCGCCCGAGAGCATGGGATTCGAGAACGCCTCGCTCGACCTCCGCCGGCAGCGCATCCGTCATTTTGGTCTTCAGGTAGCCCGGCAGCACCGTGTTGGCACGCACCCCGCGCGCGCCGGCTTCTCTCGCAATGCTCTGGGTCAGCGCGATCATCCCCGCCTTTGCTGCCGCGTAATTCGCCTGCCCGGCCGGACCACTAAGCGCGGAAAAACTGCTGAGGTTGACGATGTGCCCGGCCCGCGCCTTGAGCATCGGTCGCAGGGCTTTCTGGCTGCAAAAAAAAGCGCCGCGTAAGTTCACGTCGAGCACGCGCGCAAAGTCGACCGCCTCCATCTTCGCCATGCTAGCATCGGCGGTGATCCCCGCATTATTGACGAGCAGATCGAGCGGGCCAGTGACGTGACCGGCAAAGTATTGCTCGACCGACTGCGCGTCGGCGACGTCGAGTTCGTCGCGCCCAGGTGAGAGCACGTCAAACCCGGCATCGCCGAGCTGCGCAGCGAGTTGGGTGGCAATGGCCCCTCGGCCTCCTGTGATCAGAGCGAGAGGCAAGGGCAAGTTGGTTATCGATTGCCGAACGGGTCGTTCTGCGCGGATTCGGAAGCAGCACGGGCACGCGCTTGCGCCTCGGCCTTATCAAGTTTCTTCGCAGCCTTCTGCGCCAGCTCCTCAGCGGTGGGGAGCGGCGTGAAGGTGATCGCATACTGGCCGTACACAACCTGGGTGTTGGTCAGCTTGGCGGTGGCGTCGATCAGGGTGTCGATTGGTACCGAATTGAGGTTGAGACTGAGTGGCCGGTCGCGCACGGCATCACCGCCACGGATCACGAGCCCCGGTGCGACCTCACCCTTCGACAGCGTTTTCGCCTGGGCAGTGACATATTCCATTACCTCGGCGAGCGTCGCGTCCCGGAAGTTGATCTCGTCAATCACCAGCTTGTGCAGCCGCCGCTTGGGGATTGGCACCGCCGCCTCCGCGCGCATGCGCTGTTTGAGAATCGCACGGTAGCGTTTTGTCTGGATGTGTTCCGGATACTTCATCAGCACCTTGCGGAATTTCGCCTCAGCTTCGAGGTTGCGGTTGGAATTGTAATCGGCCACCGCGGCTTTGTACAACTGGTTGTAATCAACCTTGGCCTCTCTGGTGGCCTCGGCTGCTCCCTGCGCAAGCAGGACGTGGGTAGGGCTCACCGCGAACACAAGTGCTGCAGCGAGAATCATTGGTTTCAATCTCATCGTTTTGGGGGTTTGGGGTTGTATGGGTCGCCTCCAGATCAACTTCCCCCTCTCGATCCGGCTGCCCGAGATCCAGCAAGACACACAAAGCAGTGCACCTCGCGGCTCTCACCGGAGCGATGGAAAAGGGAGAGATTTAACCCTTCGACGATTAAACCTTACCCTTAAAGCGACTCATGGTCAATGAGATCGCCATCAACGAAACTGATGCCGTAACTTCAATTTGCAATCAAAGCCGCAGTCAAACTTGGTCTCACGCGACCCCTGATCTGCCCAGCACGACGGGACTTCGATCATTTAAACCGAAGTTGCGTCTACCCCGCGAGTTCGCCGAGCTTCGCTTTGATCGCAGTGAAATCAGGCAGGTCGCCAGGGCTGTCGTTGCTCTCGGCGTACTGGATGACACCCTCTTTGTCGACGATGAAGGCAGAGCGCTTTGGCACGCCACCCATGTCGAGATTTTTCTCTGGAAGGAAGGAGTCGTAGGCGATGCCGTAGGCCTTGGCGACGTCGTGCTCGTAGTCGCTGGCGAGGGTGAGCTTAATACCCTCTTTCTCTGCCCAAGCAGCCTGCGCGAACGGGTTGTCGCCGCTGATCGCGATGACCTTGGCGCCGAGTGAATCATACTCGTTGATCGAACTGGTGATGTCACAGAGCTCGGTCGTGCAGACACCGGTGAAGGCCATCGGGACGAACAGGAGGAGGGTGACATTCTCGGCCGTGCTACCAGAGAGGGTGACGTGTGCTGGACCATCAGCGGTGATGGTGGTGAGTTTGAAATCTGGGGCTTTGTCTCCGACGTTTAGCATGGTGTTGGTGGTATTTGTAGTTGGGTTAGAAAAGAAATGTGCGTGCGGAGACTAGCCCTCCACGGTGCTCCCGGTCAACCGGGAATCTTGACAAGTGGCTACGGCCACAGATGCTTGTCGGATGCCCGAAAACGATGTCGAACTGGCCAGCCGATGGATCCGCTCCCGCCGCACGTGGAAACCGGAGAACATGAACCCACAGCGCGAGGTGCCACAGGCGCTTCTCGACACGCTGTTCGAGAACGCCAACTGGGCGCCCACACACGGATTGACTGAACCGTGGAGGTTCAAAATCTACCGCGGCGCGGCACGCGAGGGCTTGGCC
>JBLHKE010000371.1:0-7595 GCA_047619485.1 Verrucomicrobiales bacterium
CACCCGAGCCACCTGCCACCTGCCACCGCAGCTTCGAGAGCATGCGGTAGCCGTCGGTGACTCAGTAATACGCATGGTGCCCGCGCAGCTTCTGGTTGAGTTTGTGCTGCTGCACCTTCATGGGCAGCTGGCGGTTCTTCAATTGTTAGGGATTTGCAAAAAGCAAATTTCTAGCAATAAAAGAGATTGGCCCCCATGTTGAATACTCATTTCTGAAGCCGCTCGTATCAAGGAGGTTGGTCTTCCGGCATTCAATCGGCTCCAGCGGTGAAAAGGATTACAAAATGTCTCCCGCTTCGTCTGCGTATCAGCTTCGAAGCTCTGATAAAAACATGAAACAACTGCTCCCCCTCACCCTTACCGTTCTCCTTCTGGCGTGTCTGGATGGAGCTGAGCCAAGCGGAGAAAATTCATCCCGGCCCAATATCATCCTCTTGATGGGAGATGATCACGGTTGGGAAGAAGTCGGCTACAATGGTCATCCCTTTATAAAAACGCCTTTTCTCGATGAAATGGCGGCTTCCGGTCTGCGCCTCGACAACTTCTATGCTCAGCCGGTTTGCTCTCCCACACGGGGCAACGTTCTGACCGGGCGGCATCCCAATCGCTACGGGACATTTACTCCCGGCCGGTCGCTTCGTCCTGAGGAAATTACCGTCGCTCATCTTCTCCGCGATGCCGGATACGCGACAGGGCATTTTGGAAAATGGCATGTCGGACCAGTCAAGAAAGGTTCGCCAACCAATCCCGGTGCGATGGGCTTTGATCAATGGCTGTCTCACGACAACTTTTTCGAAATGGATCCGGTTCTTTCTCTAAACGGTGGGACACCAAAAAAATTCTACGGCGAGAGTTCAGAAATCCTCATCGATGAAGCGATCAATTATATCGAAGAGAAGAAACATGCGGGGGCACCATTCTTCACTGTCGTCTGGTTTGGCTCTCCACACGAACCTTACAGCGGGATGGAGACCGACTTGGCCCTGTATCGCGATCTGCCGGAAAAATACAACGAGGTGGAAGTGAGTCTGACTTCCAACGAAACCGGACAACGAATTAAAAGGCCTCTGCGCGA
Source organism: Verrucomicrobiales bacterium (assembly GCA_047619485.1). Taxonomy (GTDB): domain Bacteria; phylum Verrucomicrobiota; class Verrucomicrobiia; order Verrucomicrobiales; family DEV007; genus JBLHKE01. Next base: position 1,076 of record JBLHKE010000371.1, read on the forward strand.
GGTTTTGATCGAGCGCTATGCCGAGATCACGGCCATGGATCGGTCGATCGGCAAACTGCGCAACGCCTTAAAAACACTCGGCCTCCGGGACAACACTTTGCTCTGGTATTGCGGCGACAATGGCACCCCTCCAAGCGGCTTAACGGAATCTCAATTTCGTGGACTGAAGGGAAAGGTCTATGAGAACGGGATCCGCGTTCCCGGAGTGATTGAGTGGCCGAAGGGAATCCCCAAGCCTCGGTCTTCGACGGTGAATGCCGTCACCTCCGACATCCTGCCAACCTTGTGCGCGCTGGCCGGTGCCAAAACGCCGGATGTTCCTTTGGATGGGATCGATCTTGTTCCGCTTTTGAACGGGAAAATGACAACCCGTGGCGAAGCCATTGAGTTCTGGAATTTCCGCGGGAGTCGTGTCGATAAGGGTTCTCCAAAGCCCTACATCGAGCCGGAACTTCAGAAAGGCACCACCCCCTTGGCCAAAAAAATGGGAGGTCTCTTCACACGCAATTTTCGGAACGACCATCACCCCGAAATCAGGGAGAAGGATTTCCTAGGACCGCGGGCAATCCTGACCGATGACTACAAGTTGGTCATCGATGGTGACAAGGGCACAGGGGTTGAACTATTCGACCTAAAAAAAGACCTCGGTGAGAAAAACAATATTGCCGAAGCACATCCTGACATCGTTGAGCAGTTATCGAAGCAATTACGCGACTGGCAAGGGGGCGTGATGAACAGCCTGATGGGACGGGATTACAAATAGCCATTCAGCTCGCTTTCAGGGGCCGAGTGCCTGACCAGCAGCATGAGATCAGGATCTCTGATTCGGTTCGATTTACGGGTTAGAATAAGGCGAAAATCCGACGATCGATGCACTCAAACTCATATTATGGCTTGGCTCCATTGAGCTTGTGAAGAATATCCGTCCGCATCGCTGAATCTGAAATCTCCCCTGCCCAAGCCACGGCGGCTTCGTGATCGAGATCGGAAACGTTGTCCACAAAACTCAGGATAGCGCTGTCACGCATCGCGGATGACTCCTGTTCACCGAGCCACAGTCCGACTGCATTGAAGTCGCGTTTCGTCCATTTCTTAACCGCAGTGCTCAGAGCTTTATCTCTTTCCGGCACCGGCAAGTCACTCATCATCCAGTCGATGATCTCACCAGTTTCTGCGTGAACAATTTTCTCATCAAGGCCAACGAGAATCTTTCGACGCTCCTCAATCGACCATTCGGATAGGGCATCACGCAGTCCGCTCACTCCACGCTGATGCTGTTCGGCGACGATCAGCCCATCCAATAGAAGCTCTCGCGTCTGGTCGTTGGATTCCGTCCGAGCAGCGAGCCAGATTCCCCTTGCTGCGCCACTCTCCAAGGCGGCGGCGGTGATCATCTCGACCGCGTCGTATTTCACCAATGCCTCTTTATCCATTTCCAACAGCGTCAGCGCTCGGGAGATGTCGGTTTTCAAAAATTCACAAATCCCGACGGCACGTCCCTCCGTCATCTTCTTTTCTGCCACTGCTGGAGCAAGCTCCCGCCAGGCGGCGTCGGGAGCTAGCTTGACCATCTCGGCAAGCACCATCGATCTAGTCCTCTCCATGTATTTGGCACCATGCGGTGCATCGAAAATCTCCATCGCCCTGACAGGGTCGTGTTCGGCTAGTGCCTGCAGGGCTAGTGAGTTGACCATCGGATGCGTGGCAGTCTGATCGGCCAATTGCTCAGCCAACTCCAGGCGCTCGGCGGCATCGAGCCCGGACAGGATGGCGCGGACCTCGATCATCGAGTCCAAGACACCCTCCATTGTCGGCTCATCCATTGGGAATTGGACGAGCTGAAGCTTCTCAACCGCCCCTTTAATATCCACCGCAGACACTGCGACTGTCTTGACTTTGTCAGGCTCACTTCGAATCACCTGCTGGATTTGCACGGTATGCGCGATCTGCTCACGCGTATCGGCGTTGCTTTTCCGCTGCCAGATATTTGCGACGATCACCGCAATCAAGCAGACGGCGATGGCGAGAAGCGTGCTTTTAGGTAGAAATCGTGTCATGGGATTTAGTTTGGTAGCTTGTCGATATCGACCCCGAGTTGAGTCGCCTTTTGGCGCGCGGCTGGCTCATCCTGTCGGCGCCAGACGATGAGCACATATTCCACCATCGACGAGCGCTTCCGTTCCGTACCAACCTGTCCGACAGCTTCAAGTGCGTGGGAAAAATCTTCATTTTTCACATGGAAGATCGTCTTTTGCTCGAGCGCCTTGTCACGGATTTTCCCTGGGGGTAAACTGTCCATCCATGCTCCTGCTGCTGCCTCATCCTCTGTCAGCCAGTCGCGTGTCACATGGGCGAGCGCCTCGTTCCGCAAGCTGTCGGTGGTGATTGTTTGCGCTAGTGCAAGCGACTCCGCACCACGCATTTCAGAGCCGAGCACTCTGACCTGCTGAACCATCGCAGTGTCGCGAATCACTCCGGCTGGGAGCGATTCGATCCACCCCGCCGACTCTGGCGCATCCACATCATAGGTTCCTTTCACGAATCTCGAAACCGCATAGGCAAGCACCTCCGTCTCCTCACCAGCGAGCGTTTGCAAAAGCCAGTCACCTTTTTCCTGCATGCTGCCGTGCTTGGGCAGTGCCGCATGGTCGGCAAGCAAATGCCCGAACGTTTTTCCTTCCAGTCCTGCATCGAGTGCCAATCTCGCCACCTCGTCGAGTGACCAAGATTTTTTGTCAGTCGCCAATCGATTGACCAACATCCAGCGTTCACTCTGGTTTTCCTGTGCATGGATAAAACCAGCCACTTTTTCCCGACCGCCGGGCAAATCTACGATGGCCTCCAACACGGGCTGCGCGATTTTTTGCAGACTGGCAGGGTGCGCATACGCCAATAATTCGAAAGCCTTGCCGGGATCTACCTCTGAGAGACGCGGCATCAATATTTCCATGAGCATCGTCTGCGGCGAGTCGGCCCCGAGTCCGCGCCCCCCGAAACGCCCGTCGGCAGCAAGGGGCAGGAACCATTCCACCATTCCGGCGATGTCCTGTTTTCCCCAATCAAACGCTTGTAGCTCGATGATTTTGAAATCTAGATCTGCCGCAATAACCCGTTCGAAAACCAAACTTTTAGGCAGCACTTCCAGGAAGTAATCGAGCAGTAAGGATTCAAACGCGGTTTCCTTCGGGGTCTTGCCCAGCGAACTTGCAAGTGCTAGATCCAGGAATTTCTCCGTCTCTTCCGGCGTCAGTTTTCGAAGCGCCTCCATGACGCGAATCATTCCAAAAAGATCGGTCTTCGTGAGTGCGATCGCGCTGATTTTTTCCATGAATGCATCGGGATTGGCGAGTGGCGAGAGCGCGTGGACACGAGTGGGCCTCGCGGAGAGCCGACCCGGTTCCACCGCACTGACGATCGCTTGCGGCCTTGACTCATGTAGTTCGGCTAGAGTCCTTTCGTATTCCTTCGCACGTCCGCGCTCGATCCCGAACGGAACAGAACCAATGGCGAGAATGATCGCCACACAGGTGATCGTCGTTTTCAGTGCATTCATCGTGATAAGTGTGTTGGTTAGTAGTTGAGCAGAGGTCACTGCGGGAGCCGACGCCAGTGTGTTCACCGGCAGCGAGGCCGCAAAGGAAACGGGGGCAGCCTTCGCCCACTCAGCAGTCAGTCCTGCTGCCAGAGCCGTCGACGAGACCTTCACACCACGACTGGTGAGCCAGCCGTGAAGTTTTTCTAAAGTCCGCTTTATCCGCATCTTGCACGCAGCCTCCGTGCGTCCCGTCTGCTCCGCGATCTCTGAAAAACTGAGTCCGGAGAAAAAGCGTGAAAGTAGAATCTCCCGATCCGCGGCTGCCAATCGGTCGAGCGATTCCTCTAGGTGGGGCAAATCTTCAATGTCTGCATGCTGGTCGATCTCCGCTTGGGATTCCATTTCGAGTGCCTCCAGTTTACGCAAATGTTGCTGGCGTTTCCGCATCGCCATCGCGGCTTCGTAGCGCGTTGTGGTAAAAACCCATCCCTCGAGCGAGCTGTGCCCGTGCAATTTGGATGCCTTCCGTGCGAGTATCGCGAACACATTCTGCGTCACTTCCTCCGCCATTCCACGATCCGCCGTGCGCCGCATCGCCGAGGAAAAAGTGAGACCACTCAGAGCATCGACGACCCGTCGAAACGCAGCCTCGTCGCCGTTCTCAGCAAAGAGGGCGAGATCGTTGGGGATAGTTTTTTGAACAGAATGACTCACTCTAGTCAGGCAACTGCAGGCAATCACCGCAAAGTAACAGCTAAATGGAAAATCTTTCCAGGAGGGCGGTAAAACACTGCAAACCAAAGGCTGGAACAACGAGTCCGGACACGTGGTTAGTCCATCAGGCAAGATGTCAGACGGCGGAATCCAAGGGGAGCCGGGGTAAGTATCGGCCATTGGTAGCCTCCGGGCTACTCCGATTTGTCGAAGGCTACCCCTGCCCGGCTGCCTTCCTCCGCTGGTGCCGCACCGCGTTCTTGCACTTCTTGCACTTCTTGCACCCGGTCACCCTGTTCTCCGCTCCGTCACCCCTGTCCTTGTGCTTGCGGTGGAAGTCGTCCACCAGTTTCACCTCGCCGCACTTCGTGCACATTTTCGTCCCGGCTGGTAAGACTTCCTCTGGACTAGCGAGACAAGTCCGTTTGCGATTCCAGGAAACGATCGCCCCCCCATTCGCCGGCAATAGCTCTGGGGCGAGGGTGAACGCGATGATTGACTCGCCCCGGAAGTGGATTTTTAAGAACAGTGACTTGATCAATTTCTTGCGCTCCGCATCGGTCGTCGACGCGTCCAGTGCCTTCGCCCCTTCGGCGACAAATTTGACCGCCTCCAAACCTTCCTTCTCGGTAGTATCGTCCTCAGCCCCCCGCTGCGCATCGGCCAGCCTCCTGATCCTCGATCTCTCCTCGGAGAGTTTACCCTTCCGCGCCTTAAGTTCGTCCAGGTCGATCGAGCCACCCTCGTAGGCATCCATGAGCCTCCTCTCACGTCGCTTCACCTGGTCTAGTTGCTTCTCGATATCTGGTCCGCCGAGCGGGAAGGATGACACCGTATCGCGGGCACCGCGCTCGGACTCGGAAATGATCTCGGCCACCAACTCTTCGTCCGACAGCATCTCCTTGACGAACGCCAGCGTTAGTTCCTCCTGTGCCTCGATGCGGTTCCAGGGCTGATTGCACCGCGGCAGTTTACTCTTCGGAAACCCCTCGGGCGATGAGAATACGACGATGCTGCCTCCCACGTTAATGAGGGCGCCGGCCCTTTTGAAATGATCCAATATCCCGAGAGATGACAGATCATCTGGCCTAAGGAGCCGGCTCATTTCGCTGACCATCATCCAAACTCGGCTGACTTTTGGCACCCTCCGCGGAAATTTCCTAATAACGCTTGAACGGACTTGGAACTCCGTTCTACGATGCACGATTCAATGAACTGTCACCCACACTGCCTATGCATTGGAATTTGGCTATTCGTTTGCTTGCTGAAGCCAACCGCCCTGGCGGCCGAGGACGAGCGGCTCCAACATTGGGCTTGGCAAGCCCTGCAGAACCCGCCTGGAACCGCGCTGCCGAGCATCGACGCGTTCGTGCGCAAGCGTCTCGCAAAACGAGGGCTGGAGATGTCGCCCGTGGCAGATCGCCGAACGCTGATCCGGCGACTGTCATTCGATCTACACGGACTGCCGCCCTCGCCCGAGGCGGTTCGAGCATTCGAGGAGGACGATGACCCGAAAGCATATGAAAACCTGGTCGACCAGATGCTCGCTTCTCCGCATTTCGGTGAGCGTTTTTCGCAGCACTGGTTGGACATCGCGCACTACGCGGACACGCACGGCTTCGAACGCGACCGGCGCCGGCCGAACGCCTGGCCATACCGCGACTATGTTATCGCCGCGTTCAACGACGACAAACCATACAATCGCTTTCTCCAAGAACAGATCGCAGGCGATGTCCTATGGTCTGAAGACGGAAACGCGGTGATCGCAACCGGCTTTCTCGCGGCCGGACCGTGGGACTTCGTCGGCCAGGTGGAGGCCAAGAGTCCGCAACTGCGGCGTGCGGCGCGATCGCTCGATCTCGACGACATGGCGACCCAAGTCATGACGTCGACGATGGCGATGACCGTGAATTGCGCGCGCTGTCATGATCACAAGCTCGACCCGATATCGCAGCGCGAATACTACCAGCTGCGGGCGGTTTTCGCCGGAGTGAAGCGCGACGACCGGCGCTTCCGTGCCGGGTCCGGTGCCCGCCTGCAAGCAGAACGGTCGCGCCTGCTACAGGAGATCAATCGCCTCGAGCCAGGGCGTGATCTGGCAGACATCGTCGGCGGAGGCGATGGCACAGGGAACGCCAAGGCGGGTCAGGGCATCGATGCGCGCAACGCAAAGGTCGAGACGCGGCTGATTGGCCACCTGACGAACTTCGAGCCGAACCGCTTCGCTAGATCGGAGAACCCATTCATCGATGGCGTCGTGATCCCGAACGG